>JBPOHC010000432.1:0-6789 GCA_052035985.1 Myxococcota bacterium
CGAGACCTCGCGGCCCCTCCTCCGACCGGGGCCGTGCGTGTGCTCTATCTCGACACGCGCCGCTCCGTGGCGGTGTGCTCGGCGCCGTCTCGCGTCGTCGGCCACGTCGACCCGTACGACACCCCGAAGGGCGCGGCGTGAGCATCAAGCCCCCGAGGCCCGCGAGCGTTGACCCCGTGGTGGCGGCCGCCCTCGACCGCTCATCACCGACCACGCAGAAGCCTCCCGCGTGGCGGCGCGGTGATGGTCCGCGGCCTCCGACGCCGCGCGACCCCGAGGCGCCGCCTCCCGGTGCGGCGGACGCGTTGCGTCGTCGCGCAGCCGAAGCGGCAGCGTCGAGGCCGAAGCCTCCCGCGGACAACGACGAGAGGCTTGCGACGTGGTTGCGTGGCCCCGAGGATGACCCTACCCGCGTGGAGCTCCGCGCGTCGTGGTGCCTCTACAACTCGGGCGCCTACCTTCGGCTGCACACATGGGAGCGCGGCTCCGACGGGCAAATGTGGCCCGTGAAGGGAGCCGCGGTGACCATCCGTCGCCGCGAGCTCGGCGCGTTCGCGGAGGCGGTTGCAACCGCCCTCGACCGCGCCGAGGCCGTCGGCCAGCGCGCGCGTTGATGGCGCGGAGCTCTGCGCTCGACGCTGCGAAGGCGCCTCACGGGGCGCTTCCCCGTTGATCCGCGCTGCGCCGCGGGCGTAGCGTCCCCTTCGAAAGGCCGAAGGCCCGCGCTCCTGGCAGAGATTCGCGGGCCTTCGTTGGTGAACCTGTGGAAGACCCTACCCGCACCCGCGGGCGGGTGTCCAGCGTCGTGCGCTCGCGCGCCGTCGTTGGACCCTCGACCCCTACGGCTATGCACCCCCGCGCGGACCTCCGCGCCCTGCTCGCGCGCCTCGGAGCGATGGGAGTACCTCCGACGCCTCGCGCCGTTGCCGTGGCGCTCTGGACGCACGCGGACCCCTGCGGTCGGTGTTGGCCGTCGCAGGTGACCCTCGCGCGGCTCACGGGGCGCTGTGAGCGGACGGTGCGCGATGCCGTGAAGATCCTCGAGCGCGTCGGTGTTCTCCTGCGAGACGTACCCGACCTCCGCGAGCGTCGGAGGTGTCGCCGCACGACGGCCTACCGCTTCACCGTCGGCTCGTGGCGTTCGCCCTCGGTGATGCCGTCGACCGCTGCGCCGCCCTCGGCGCACCCCGTCGAGGTGCCGCACGGGCTCACCAGTGCCACGGCGGCGCCCGCTGCGAGCGCTGCGCCGCCCGTCGAGGTGTCTCCCGCTGCGTGTGCCGTAGAGGCCGAAGGCGCACCCGTCGAGCGCGTCGACCCCGTGACGCCCGTCGAGGCTCCCGCCCCTCTGGTGGGGTTCGCGGGGTGGACGCTCGTTGACCTCGACGGCGAAGACACCGGCATCGCGCCGCCCTCATCACCGGCAACGGCTGCACCGGCATCACCGGCAACCGTCGCCGCCAGAAGACTCCCCAGAGCGAAAGCTCCCCCTACCCCCGCGGCGCCTCGACGCCCGCCTCTCGCGCGCGGCGCACCGCTCGACGCTCCGCGCCCGTGGTCGACGCCCGCCCTCGCGGACGCAGCGGTTCGCTTGCGTGGCGCCGTCGGGCGTCGAGGCGTCGGGTAACGCGCGCTGCGGTGCGTGTGACGGCCGTGTGACTCTTCGCGGTACGGTGTGCCGCGGAGTAGCGTCGCGTCCCTCGGTGTAGTACATCGCAGGTATGGCACGCGATCAACTCACGCTGCGGTTGTCTTCCGACGCCCTCGACGCCCTCGCGAAAGCACACGCCGCGGTCGGTCCCGTGGTGGCGCTTCACAAGCTCGCGGTGTTGGCGCTCACGCGAGGCGCCCGCGAGCTCGCCGCGAACCCCGCGCTGATTCTCGCGGCTCCCGTCGAGGCTCCCGCGCCCGTCGCGAGCGCCACCACGAAGGCCAGCGCAGACGCGAGCGAGGCGCGGCGCATCGGCCGTTGGGGAGGCATCAACGAGGCGGACGCCACGCGGCTCGCGCGAGACCTTGAGGCGCTCCGCGACCGCGGCGAACTCGGCGCAGCGCTCGCCGCGGCAGGGGTTCCCACGGGGAACGTCTACTCATGGCTCAAGGCGCGGCGTGATGGCGAAGACAAGGGGATCGCGGAGAACACCTACCGCAAGCTCCGCACGCACCTCGACAGCAAGAAAGCGAAGGTGAAGGGATGAATCCAAGGTCCTGCGCTGCGGCAACGGCCGCGACTGTCTACGCGTTTCCGCGAGGCTCGCGCGGCACATCCGCGCGCGCTGCGCCCGCACGTCGGCGCCATCGAACGCTCGCGGAGGTGCCGGGGTTCCTGCGCGCGCTGCGCGACGCCAGAGAGACGTGGCCCAACGTCGCGCGCGCTGCGTGGGTTGCCGCGGGGCGCGCAACCGTCCGCACGCTGCGCCACGTCGACGCTGCGACGGTTCACGCCTACGCGCTCGACGCCCTTCGACGCCTCAACGGAAGGGATGCCGCATGAAGGGCGCAGCGCATCACGCGTCGAGGCTCGAAAGCATCAACGGTTCCCCTCGGAGACCGGGCCTCGCGACCATCATCGAACGAACCGACCTCTCGCGCGCCGCCGCCTCGGTTCTACTCCCTCTCGCGGTGCAGACCTCGGAGCGCGGCGTGTGCTGGTACACGCTTCACCGACTCGCGCGCGTGTGCAAGGCGTCGGAGGATACGTGTCGCCGCGGCATCGTAGAGGCGTCCGAGGTGCCGGGGCTTCTCTGGTATGTGATGCCGGAGCGCGGCGCGGGACCGATCCTGTCGTTCACTGGCGCCTCTGGCGAAGCCCCTCCGCTCGACGCGTGGGGCATCATCCTCCCTCTCGCCGCGACCGACAAAGCAGGCTGCGCGCGCTTCGTCGCAGAGCACATCGCGAGCACCCGCGGGCGCCTCGACATTCGAGGCGCGGGCATCGAAGCGTTCCTCGCGAAACACCTCCCGTCGGCCAACGACGCGACAGCAACCGCACCCGACAACCGCCGCACCGCCGGCGGGGAGTGATGCGCCCGATTCTGCGCCGTCGAGGTGCTCGAATCCCGCGGCAGAGAGGGCGTTTCCTGCGCTCCCCTTGGTGGGAATCACGAGGGGTCACTAGGAATCACGAGGATTCACCTTCTCCAGAATGGCGGCGCCTCGCGCCCTGCTCGCGTTCCTCGGATCAAGGCATTCTCGACGAGGGTCCAGACTCGCTCCGCGCCGCGCCCATTCGGGCGCTCTGTGTTCGGATGCTTCGGATTGCCATAGATGTTGTCGCGAGTCGCGGGCCCGGAGGCGTAGCCGGAGGGACGCGAGCTCGTGACGCAGGGGGTCGGGGATGGCGAATCCCCGATGGGGGTTTGGGGGCGACGCCCCCTATCCGGGGTCTGAGTTCTGGTCGCCCAAAGGGCGGGGTCTCGGGGCGCAGCCCTGAGCCGAGAGGATCAAACTTCGCCGGAGGCCCGAGCGAAGCGAGATGCTCACAACGCGAACGTCTCAACACCAATGTCGACGGGGCTTCGCACCGGCGACCGCGGACGCTTCGGGTCGCAGTTCAACGAGACCTCAGCGGGCGCGTAGCCCCACGAGCAACGTGTGCGAGGTGCAGCGTTGTGGATGCTTCCGCGCACGCGCGCGAGGCCGCGGAGGCGCGACCGTGAGCGGACGAACCCCGACGGATCACGACGCGGCTCCCGTCGAGGCGGACGCCGCGGAGGTGCTCGGCGCGTGTGCGGCGCGGGGAGACCTCGCGGCGCGGTGGTTCCTGCGCTCGCGGGCGAGGGGAGACACCGGACCCTCGGAGGATCACGCTCGACGGGTTGCAGACCTCGAGGCCGCGGACACCGCCAGCGAGGCCCCGTGACGCGAGCGGTTGGCAAGCTCTGGCAACCGCTACGCGTGCGAGCGCGAGCGCTGCGGTCACCCTGCGGTTGCCGAAAGCTGACGGCCTCCACGCGTGCGCGAGCCCGTTCGAGCACATCCCTACGCGTGAGCGCACCTCGCACCGACGAAACGAAGCCATGACCCGCCCCGCACGCAACGCAGCAACCGACACCTCGACGGCCTCGGCGCGAGCGGACGCCAACCGCGCCAACGCGGCTCTGTCGACCGGACCCCGCACGGCCGCGGGCCTCGCTGCGTCGAGCGCCAACGCCACCACGCACGGCCTCACAGCGCGGAGCATCGTCGTTCGCGGTGAGGCCGTCGAGGCATGGGAGGTGTTCCGCGCCGAAGCGGTGGCAGACTTGGCGCCCGTCGGTTTCGTTGAGGTGCAGCTCGCGGAGCGCGTCGCGGAGCTGCTCTGGCGTCTGCGTCGTGCGGGCGCAGCGGAGGCCGTTGTCGCCGCACACGTCGCGAGGTCCGCGGAGCGTGAGGCGCTCGACGCGGCGCGAGCGGCCGTGACCGAAGCGGAGCGAGTACACCTACCCGAAGGCGTCAGTCTCGACGTGTTCCGCTCCTACGATGCCCGTGCGGTCGCGTGCGGTGAGGTGTTCCGCAAGGCCCTCGACCGGAAGGCGCGCGACGCTGCGCCCGCTGGTGAGCCGGGGTCCGTGCTCTGCGCTGCGACGCTGGTAGTGGAGCTCGCGGGTTCGCCGGGGTGGAGCGAGTACAACGATTTCGAGGCCGCAGGGGATTGGTCCCTCGGCGCGCTCCGAAGCCTCGCGCTGGTCTACGCAGACCTCGCGGGCGCACCCGACCCCGACCGCGGCGCAGCGCGCCTACTCCGGCGAGCGCAGACGGCCCTTCTGCGTCGTCGCGTCAAAGCGTTGGAGGTCTCCTCCGACGTCACGCAGCGCGCCGAGCTCGCGCGCTCCCTCGCACCCGTGGGCGATGCCGCGGAACCCGTGCGACGCCACGAAGCGCACCTCCAACGCCAGTTGAACGCGACCCTCCGCGCCCTCGACGCGGCTCGCGCTCGGCGCCGCCCGTGACGCCCGTACACCGACGGGACGGTGTGTGTACACCCGCACGGTGTTCGCGGTGTTGATCGTGCGGCCGTCGGCGCCCTTGACAGGGTGCCAGAACCTTCCTTGCGCACGCGCACGCGCGTGGAGGCGCTACCGCCCTTCGGCGTCGAGCGCCGCCGTGAGCCGCGCCAGCGTCGCCCGCCGCGGCGTGGCGCCGTTGACGAACTCGCGGAGGATGCTCCGGCTGATTTTGTGACGCGCTGCGAACGCGGTCACCGCGAGACCTGACCGACGCCACCGCTCGCGGAGCGCCTCGACGTCACCCGTGGGGGCCTCTGGCGCCTCGCCCGCCTCGGTTGCTCCCGGTGCGGCCTCGGAGAGCTCTCGCGCCCCTCCCGGCGCCTCCACGGGTCGCGGCGGGGGTTTCCTCGGCGCACGCTCGGAGTGAGGCGCGGAGGTGCTCGTGGCCGTCGAGGGCGTCGAGGCGGGCGCCATCGGCGGCGGTTCACCCGCGAGCATCCGGTGCAACGCCATCGGGTCGCGCGCGAGCTCGGCGCCGAGCACCTCCAACCCGCGGGTGAGCGCGAGGGCGGCGACCGTGTTCCGAGGCAGACGAAGCGCCGCAGGGAGCCGCTCGGTCAGCGCGTCGAGGGCGGCGCGGAGGTCGGGCGAGACACGCAGCGGGAGCGCGCGTGAGGGGTCGTACTTCGCAGGGGACACACCGGGGGCGCTACCACCGTGCGCGGTGCGTGGGAAGGGGACTCTCGGTGCCCTCCCGGTGTACGCTCCGAGCGTGACCGCACCATCCTCGCTCACGCTTCGGCGCCTCCCGCCCCGATCCGGCTTCGTCCCCTCCGACGCCTCCCGCCTCGCGTTCGTGGAGCCCCTCGGCGGCGCGCGGCTCGTGGCGTGGCAAGCGCTGGTAGACGGCCGCGGCCCCGATGGGTTGATCCCGGGCGCGTCCATCCCGCCCGACGCGGTTGGCCCCCTCGGCGCTGCACCTCTCGGTCGCAGGGTGCTCTCGCGCGTGATGTCCGCCGACCTCTGGGAACTCTTCGCCGTCGAGGGCGAAGGCGCCGCGGTGGTTGTGCGGACACCTACCGGCGAAGAGCTCGCGGTGACGCGCGACGCCTCCGCGGCTCCCGTCGTGGAGCGCACCGACGCCATCGCGGCCGCCACGTCGAGCGAGCTCGCGGCGCTGCGGTTCGTGCTCGCCGCGGAAAGCCTCGACGGGTCGCTCTGGTGGGCATCGGTCGCGCCCGACGCAGCGGTGGCGCTGCGGCCGCCCTCGCTCCGCACCCTCGCGGTGAGTCCGCTCGCGACCCTCGGCCACGGTGGCGCGGTGTACGTGCTCGTGAAGGCGTCGGAGACACGCTGGCGTCTCGTGAACTGGTGAGGCCGCGGTGGCGCTGCACTACGTCGAGGCCGCTCCCGGTGTCGTCGCGCTGCTCACGGCCGCGGAGGTGTTCGCCGTGCGGCGCCTCGACGGCGGCGCAGCGCTCCCTTCCATCGTCGACCCCGTGGCGCACGACGGCCTCGACGTGACGCCAGTTCCCCTCGACGGCCTCGACCTCGCGCGGCTCCCCGCGGGGGTGACCGCCGCGCCGGCTGCTCTGCCGCTCGGAACCCCTGCGACCGCGATCCGCGGCCTCTGGCGTCTGTGCTCGTCGGAGGTGCGTCCGTGGTGGCGCCCGGGGCTCGAGTCGTGGAGGTCCGGTGCGAGGCTCGTGGCGTGTGAGGTGCTCGTGGTGATCGCGCCCGGTGCGGAGGTGCCCGAAGCGATCCGTGCAACCGCTCCCGCTGGTGAGCATCGCGCCTCCCTCCTCCCCCTGGCCAGCGCGCTCGACGTCGCCCGCGCTCGGAGCGAGCTCGCGGCGCGAGACCT
>JBPOHC010000234.1:0-27361 GCA_052035985.1 Myxococcota bacterium
GCGCCACGAGCTCGGAGACGCCGAGGTCGCTCGGACGGTCGTCGTTCCAGCAGTCGGGGCCGAGCCGCCACGCGCGCTGTCGTTGCGTCCCCGCGGCGAGGTCCGAGAGGAGCACGCGCGCGACGCCCGGCGCGTCACCCGAGAGCGAGCGCTCCATCGCGGCGACGAGCGTGCGGCCGTCGGGCGTGACCGAGACCGACTCGAAACCGCTATTTTCACAGGCTCGCGAGAGTCTCTCGGGGACGCGCAGCGGAGGCCCCGCCGACGCGTCGACGCCCGCGTCTGAGAGGGTCGTGGTGAAGAGATGAGGTCCTGCGGGGGTGACGTTCCCCTCCTCCTCGTCGGCGATCACGAGGCCGTCGCCGAGGCCCGAGATCGCTTCGAGCGAGCCGTGAGGCCACACCGAGATGCCCGTGAAGCCGCCCGTCCAATGGGTGTAGGTGGGATCGGGGCGCATCCACACGACGCCGGGGTCGTTGTCGCGCACGGCGAGATACGCGTCGCGCGCGCGGTCGAACCACGCGCCCGAGAGCATGTGCGACCACTCCCCGGGTGGGTCGCTCACGGCCACGAGCGAGAGAGTGATACGTCCGTCGGGCGCGCGCGCGGGACAGCACGTCGACGCGTCGACGCAGGTCGAGGTGACCGTGTCGTCGAGCGGGGTCGACGCGAGCTCCGACGCGATCGCGCGGCGGCAGTCGGAGCTCACGGGCGCGGCGGTCGCGGCCGGTGCGCGCGGCGGTGGGGCGCGGCACGCGGAGAGCGACAGAGCGAGCGCAGAGACGAGGCGGAGCGCGCGGTTCACGGCGGGGGAGCGTACGCCCTCAGCGGGCAGCAGGCGGCGTGTCACCGCGTCCCTCTCAACGAGACGCGGTCAATCCTCGACGACGGGCTGAGGCCCGGGAATCACGCCCGCGATGTCGGGGTCGACGCCGGGCTCGCCCTCGGGCTTGTTCTTGCGGTCGACGGCGCGGCGGGCGCGCTCGGCGGCCTTCTCGCGCTGCTTCTCAGCGCGGGCCTGTTCTTTTTGTCGCTTCGCGAACGACGGTCTTCCCTGACTGCTCATCGGAGCCTCTTTCGATGCGTTGAACGAGATCTGCGTCCTCGCGTCGTCGACCATCGAAGAGGTGAGAAGGCACTCGTGTTTCGCAGGGCGCGCACCATACACCCTCCGCCCCCGAGTCGCAGGCGGAATCAGCGGAGATTGCTCGGACGAGCGAGCGCGGCGCGACGAATCAGGGCGTCAGATTGCGCTCTCCCGCAGCGGCGCGCAGCGGGTTCGATTCGTAGCGACCGAGGTGGTACGCGTGGATCCACGCGAGGTGCGCCGCGAGCTCGCCGAGCCCGTCGAGGTCGCGCGTCGCCCGCGCGAGCGCGCCGGGCGGAGGGAGCATCGCGGCGTCGACGCCGTACGCGGCGATGAGGCGAAAGAGCGCGGGCGCGTCGCGTCGGCGCATGGCCTCGTCGACGGCGTGCGGCGCGCGCTCCCACAGGGCCCGCGCGACGATGGTCGAGAGCAGTCCGTCGTCGAGGTCGCGCGCGAGGTCGGCGAGCGCGTCGGCGCGCTGGATCCAGCGTCCCCAGAGGAGCATCCCCCGACGCCATCGAGGGCGCGCGGTGGCGGGCGCTGCGAAGGGGAGGGCGCCCACGGATGCGACCATCCCGAGCCACAGCGCGGAGCTGCGCGTTGACACCCTCGCCACGCGGTGCGCGGTGACCGTCGAGGGGTGCGCCGAGAGCGTCGCGACGGTGTCGACCTGCGTGTCCCAGCCGCGGGCGATGATGGCGTGCTGCGAGGCGAGGCGCGCGTCGTCGACGGCGAGCGCGCGGAGTCGCTGCCCCGTGAAGGCCGCGAGCGCGCAGCGGGCCTCGTCGTAGCGCGGGCGCGCCGCGCGCAGCGAGTCGAGCGTGGGCGCGAGGTACGCGGTGACCGTGCGCCGGAGCGCGTCGCGCGGTGCCTTCGCGCCGCCGTGAAAGTGACGGCCGTCGATCACCTGGTCGTCGACGCGGGTGAGCAGCGCGAGGGCCGCGGCGGCCTCGGTGACGCCCGCGCGGAGGTCTTCGTCGGGCTGCGTGGCGAGGGCGTCGTGCACGGCCCCGGCGAGCTCGCCGAGGGCGGCGCAGAGGCGCACCGTCCTCGCGGGGAGCGGGGCGCGCGCGTCGGCGCCGCGGGCCACGGTGATGAGCGCGGGGGTGAGGTTTCGCTCGGCGGCCTCGTCGAGCTTCGCGCCCAGGCTCGGCATCATCAGCGCAGCGTCGGGGAAGCGGGATGCCATCGAAAGGGGAGCGACGTTACTACGTTTCGCGCCCCCCGCGCAGTCGCATCGATTGAAGGGCGCGCGGGCGCCGCTCCGACCGCGCAGGTCGCGGGAGAAACGAGCGGCGAGGCCCTGCGCTCGCGCGGCCCGCCGCGAAGCACGTCGGCGCGTGTATCGTCGAAGCCGTCGCGCGTTCAACCCGTGCCCACGGAGCCCTGTCGTGAAGCGTCCCCTCGCCCGCATCTCTGCGCTCATCACACTCATCGCGCTCTCTGCGTGCTCGGGTCGCCCCGTGGTGGGCGGCCTCGCAGACGGCTCCCCCGACGACGCAGCCGACGTCACCGATGTCGCCGACGTCACCGACGCGCCGGACCTCGACGTCACCGACGCGCCCGACCTCGACGCCGACGTGGCCGACGCAGCAGACGTCACAGACGCCGCAGATGTCACCGACGCCGCGGACGCGCCCGACGGACCGACGCGCTGCGCGGGCGACGGCGACTGCGCGGGCGACCCCGCGGGCCCCGTGTGCGACACGACCACCGGGCGCTGCGTGGGCTGCCTCGCGGCGCGCGACACCTGCCCCGCCGGACGCTTCTGCGACCCCACGGGCAACACGTGCCTCCCGGGCTGCCGCGACGACGAGGGCTGCGCCGCGCTGCTCGGCGACGCGGGCGTCGATGGGGGGAGCGCGATCCCTCTGGCGAGGCGCTGCGACCGTACGACCCGCGCTGGCGTGGAGTGCGTCACCGACGACCACTGCCCCGCGGGGATGCTCTGCGTGGGGAGCACCTGCGTGATGGGCTGCACCGCGTCGCGCCCCTGCCCCGGCACGCTCTCGTGCTGCGGCGGCGCGTGCGTCGACAACGTGTCGAACCTCGCCCACTGCGGCCGCTGCGACAACCGCTGCGCCGCGCCCAACGCCACGGCCGCGTGCATGAACGGCATGTGCGCCGTGGGCGCGTGCACGGCGCCCTTCGCCGACTGCGACAGCGCCGCGGCCAACGGCTGCGAGACCAACACGCTCACCGACGCTTCGAACTGCGGCGCCTGCGGGAGCGCCTGCCCCGCGAGGCCCCACGCGCGCTCGTCGTGCTCGTCGGGACGCTGCGAGTTCGCGTGCGAGACGGGCTTCGCGGACTGCGACGGCAACGCCGACAACGGCTGCGAGGTCGACCTCAACGCCGACGAGACGAACTGCGGCGCGTGCAGGGCGGCGTGCAATCCGCCCAACGCGGTTCCCTCGTGCGCGATGGGGCGATGCGCCGTGGCCTCGTGCGCGACGGGCTTCGGCGACTGCGACGGCAACCCCACCAACGGCTGCGAGGTCGACACGAACACCGCCGTCTCGCACTGCGGACGCTGCGGAACGGCGTGCCCGTCGCGGCCCAACGCGTTCCCGGGCTGCCTCGGCGGGCGCTGCGTGACGTCGTGCGTGATGGGCTTTCAAGACTGCGACGGCAACGCCGACAACGGCTGCGAGGTCGACGTGCGCGCCGACGCGCGCAACTGCGGCGCCTGCGACCGCGCGTGCGCGCCGGCCCACGCCACGGGCGCCTGCGCGATGGGCCGCTGCGCCGTCACCGCGTGCGAGACGAACTTCGCCGACTGCGACATGGACCCTTCGAACGGCTGCGAGGTGAACACCCTCAGCGACCCCGCGAACTGCAACGGCTGCGGCATGCGCTGCGCCACGCCCGGCGGAACGCCCGCGTGCATGGCGGGCCGCTGCGACATCGCCGCGTGCATGACGGGCCGCGCCGACTGCGACGCCACGGCCTCGAACGGCTGCGAGGTCGACCTCGCCTCCGACGCGCGCAACTGCGGCGCGTGCGGGACGGCGTGCTCGCTCCCCAACGCGACGGCCGCGTGCGCGACGGGGCGCTGCGCGATCGCGAGCTGCGACGCGGGCTTCGCCGACTGCGACATGGTCGCCTCCAACGGCTGCGAGGTGAACCTCTCGACGAGCACCTCGCACTGCGGACGCTGCGGCAACGCGTGCTCCTTCCCCGGCTCGTCGGCGGCGTGTGAGCGCGGGAGCTGCCGCATCGCCTCGTGCGCCGCGGGCCTCGGCGACTGCGACGGAGACTCCTCGAACGGCTGCGAGGCCACCTTCGCCACCGACGTGCGCAACTGCGGCGCCTGCGGAATGGGCTGCGCGATCACCAACGGCACCCCGTCGTGCGTCGGCGGTCGTTGCGCTGTCGCGTCTTGCAACGCGGGCTTCGCCGACTGCGACGGCAACCCCGCCAACGGCTGCGAGGTCAACACCCGCAGCGATCCTTCGAACTGCAACGGCTGCGGGATGCGCTGCTCCACGCCCGGCGGAACGCCCGCGTGCACGGGCTCGCGCTGCGACATCGCCGCGTGCGACGCGGGACGCGCCGACTGCGACGGCAACCCCGCCAACGGCTGCGAGGTCACGCTCGCCTCCGACGCGCGCAACTGCGGCGCGTGCGGGACGGCCTGCTCGCTCCCGAGCGCCACGGCGACCTGCGTCGGCGGACGCTGCGCCGTGGCTTCGTGCAACGCGGGCTTCGCCGACTGCGACGGCAACCCCGCCAACGGCTGCGAGGTCTTCACGTCGAGCGACGAGTCGAACTGCGGCGGCTGCGGCGTGCGCTGCGCGCCGTCGAACGGGACGGGCGTGTGCTCGTCGGGGCGCTGCACCGTCGTGGCCTGCAACACGGGCTTCGGCGACTGCAACGGCGCGGCCTCCGACGGCTGCGAGGCGACACTCGCCACCGACGCTTCGAACTGCGGCGGCTGCGGGATGCGCTGCGCGCTCTCGAACGCCACCGCGTCGTGCTCCGCGGGGCGCTGCGCCGTTGCGAGCTGCAACGCGGGCTTCGCCAACTGCAACTCGAACCCCGCCGACGGCTGCGAGGTGAGCACCGCGACCGACCGCTCGAACTGCGGCGCGTGCGGCCGCGCGTGCGCCCTCGCCAACGCCGCCGCGACGGGCTGCGCGAGCGGCGCGTGCACCGTCGTCTCGTGCGTGTCGGGCTACGGCAACTGCAACGGCGCCGCGGCCGATGGCTGCGAGTCGAACCTCCGCACCGACCCCTCGAACTGCGGCGCGTGCGGGTCGGCTCCTGCGGAGGCGTGCAACCTCGCCGACGACAACTGCAACGGCGTCTGCGACGACCGGGGCGGCTGCCGCGTCGCCATCTCGCGCTCGTATCACGCGAGCGGAGAGCACTTCTACACGGCCAGCCCCTCGGAGGCTTCGTGCTGCGGCTTCCGCGTGGAGTTCTCGCCCTACTACTACCTCTACGCGGCCCCGGCCCCGGGCCTCGCGCCCTTCTACCGCTGCATCATGTCGTACGGAAAGCACTTCTACACGACCGCGAGCAACTGCGAGGGGCTCGTGCCCGGCACCAACGAGGGCGTCATGGGCTACATCGCGCCGTCGCCCGTGTGCGGCGCCGTCCCGCTCTATCGGCTCTATCAGGGCAGTTCGAACGACCACCTCTACACGACGAGCATCGCCGAGCGAGACTCGGCCATTCGCAGCGGCTACGCCAACGAGGGACTCGCGGGCTACGTGTGGACCGCGGCCTCGGGGAGCTGAGCGCGCCGTGAGCGTCACCGTCAGGCCGTACCGCGACGAAGACCGCGACGCCGTGCGCGCGCTCGTCGCGGCGGTGCTCACGGAGTTCGGCTTCGGCCACGCCGTGGGCGGCGTCGAGCGAGACCTCGCGGAGATCACCGCGCGATACGGCGCCGAGGGCGCGGGCTTCTGGGTCGCCGTTGAGCGTGACAACGAAGTCGTCGGAACCGTCGCGATCAGGCCGAAGGAGGGCCGCACCTGCGAGCTCAAGCGGCTCTACCTCCACCCCGAACGCAGGGGCGCGGGCCTCGGTCAGCGGCTCTACGACCACGCCGAGGAATTCGCGCGGCGCGCGGGCTACGACGCGATCTGGCTCGACTCGTCGCGGCGCTTCGGCAAGGCCCACAGGCTCTATGAGCGCAACGGCTTCACGCTGATCGAGCGCGTCGACAACGAATGGGAGGACAACCTCTACGAGAAGCGCCTCGGGTGACGGCGCCGCGCGCCGCGCCTTGCGCCGACGTGCGCGCCGGGGGACGATCGCGACGCGATGGATGACGCGCCGAAGCGCAACGTTCCGACGCTGGTCCACGGGTCGCCCGAGGAGCCCGGACACGACGACGCGCCCACCATCCGTCGCGAGCCCTCTTCGTATCCCGCGCGATCGATCGCGACGCCCGCGCCCGACGCGACGCGCTCTCGACCGCCGAGCGGCGCGCGACGCACGATCCGAGGGAGCGCGCCGTCGTCGCGTCCCCCGATGTCGAAGCCTTCTCGCGCGCCGTCGCAGCCCCCGTCGGTGGTCGTCGCGGACGAAGCCGATGAGCCCGTCGCCCTCCCGCCGCAAGCGCCGCTCGCGCCGCCAGCGTACGCGCTGCCTCCGCTGCCTCCGCCGCGTCACCGGACGCCCCAGGAGCCGCTCGCGCGAGAGGCGTTGACGGCGCACCGCGGCTCGTCGAGCGGCGCGGTGCTCGGGTCGCTGCTCGCGCTCGCGCTGGTGATCGTCACGCTCGGTGTCGCGCTCGCGTTCACGCGTCGGTCGACGCCCACGCACGCGATCGCGCCGACCGCTGCGACGCCCAACGTGTCGCTGCTCTACGACGGCGGAGCTCCGCCCGGACGTTGACAGTCGGTGCCTCGCGCTGGTCGTCTCCGCGCGCATGAGCTCCGAGCTGATCGTGAGGGACTTCGAAGCCCGCGACGTAGCGCCCGCGTGCGCGCTCACCAACCACTTCATCACGCACACCACCGTGCACTTCGGCGAGACCCCCGCGTCAGAAGCGGACTTCGCGGCGGTCTGGGAGCGGCGTGATCCGCGTTTTCCCTGGGTCGCGGCGGACATCAACGGTCGCTTCGCGGGGTACTGCAAGGCGGGTCGTTGGCGCGAGCGAGACGCGTACGCGCGCACCGTCGAGACGGGCATCTACGTCGCGCCCGAGGCTCGGAGAATGGGCGTCGCGAGCGCGCTCTACGCGGTGCTCCTCGGTCGACTGAAGCTCGGCGGACTCAGGGTCGCTGTCGCAGGAATCACCTTGCCCAATGAGCCTTCCGTGCGACTGCACGAGGCGCTCGGCTTCCGCCACGTCGGGGTCTTTCACGCGGTCGGCTTCAAGTTCGGCGCGTGGCACGACGTCGGATTCTGGGAACTCGATCTCGGCGACTGAGCGCGCTCGCACGCGCGCTGTGCGGCGTCGTGCACGTCGGCAAACGAGAATTGCACACAGGCGATGAGAGCGTCCTTCGCGCCTCATGTCGTGTGCAGCAAACGCCTCTCGTTGTGGCGGTTTCGCCACAATTCACTTGTTCGTTGAGACGCTCTACGGTCGCGCCATGATCACTTGGATTGGCGCTTATCGCTGGCGTCGCTCCGCGCCATGCGCGGCCCTCGTCGCGATGTTCGCGACGGGTTGCGGCGACTCGGCAGCACCTTCAGATGCGGGCCTCGACGCGCGCACCGACGCGCGAACCGACGTTCGAACGGATGTTCGAAGCGACGTCGCCGACGCGCGAACCGACGTTCGAAGCGACGTGGCCGACGCGCGCGCCGACGTGCGCGACGCGACGAGTGACATCACGGACGTCACGCAGACAGACATCGACCCGACGAGCGACGTCGACGACGAGTCTGCGCTGACCGACATCGCCATCGACCTCGTGCACCCCGACGACGTGCCTCCCTTCGAAGAGGGCGTGGTGACCTTCGCGGGCGCGGGCGACCCGGGCTTCGCCGACGGGCTTCGCACCGACGCGCGCTTCAACAACCCCGTGAACGTGGTGGTGAGCCCCGACGGCAACGTCTACGTGGCCGACTTCAACAACAACGCCGTTCGCAGGATCGAGCCCGACGGGTGGGTCACCACGCTCATCCGACAGCCGAACTTCGAAGCGCCCTTCGGCCTCGCGTTCACCGCCGACGGGACGCTCTACATCGAGACCGACGCCAACGACCACGGCGGCCGCACCAACACCACGGGCACCATCTGGCGCGTCGCGCCGGGGGAGCGCACCGCCACGGTCGTCGCGCGCGACATCGGTCGCCCCCGCGGCCTCGCCGTGCTCGCCGACGGACGCCTCGCGATGACCGACTACGTGCTCCACGTCGTCGAGACGCTCGACCTCACCGACGGCACGGTGAACGTGCTCGCGGGCGCGCGCAGCCGCTCGGGCTTCGTCGACGGCTCCGGCGCCGCCGCCCGCTTCACGCGCCCCTACGGCGTCGTCGTCCGCGCCGACGGGAACCTCCTCATCGCCGACCAGGGCAACCAGCGCATCCGCATGGTGACGCCCGAGGGCGAGGTGAGCACCCTGGCCGGAAGCGGCACCGCGGGCTCCGTCGACGGCCCCGCGGCGATGGCCCAGTTCAGCGGTCCGCAGGGCATCACCATCGACTCGCGCGGGCTCGTGTACGTGAGCGAGGCCGAGGGCCACCACGTGCGCACGATCGCGGCCGACGGCGTCGTCTCGACGCTCGCGGGCAACGGCAACGGGGGCTGCGTCGACGGGCCCCTCGCGGAGGCGGAGTTCTACGGCCTCGAGGGCATCGCGATCTCGCCCGACGACGGCATCCTCTACCTCCCCGACGGCAACCGCGGGACGGGCGAGCCCTTTCACCGCATGCGGCGCATCCAGCTCCCGTAGGTCTCCGCGCAACGGCGTTCTTCGTTCGCGCATCGTGTTCTAGAGTCGCGCGATGCGACTCACGGGGCTCGACTGGGCGGTGATGGTGGCCTTCTTCGCGCTGAACGTCGGGCTCGGGCTGGCGTTCGGAAGGCGCGCGAAATCGAGCCTCAGCGAGTTCTTCGTCTCGGGCCGCGACGTTCCGTGGTGGCTCGCGGGCACGTCGATGGTGGCGACGACCTTCTCGGCCGACACGCCGCTCGTGGTGACGGGCCTCGTGGTCTCGCACGGCGTCGCGGGCAACTGGCTGTGGTGGAACGCCGTCGCCAGCGGGATGCTCACGGTCTTCTTCTTCGCCTCGCTGTGGCGTCGCGCCGGCGTGATGACCGACGTCGAGCTCATCGAGCTGCGCTACGCCGGGCGCCCGGCCGCGGCCCTCAGGGCCTTTCGCGCGGCCTACCTCGCGCTGCCGATCAACTGCGTGATCCTGGGCTGGGTGAACCTCGCGATGGCGAAGATCCTCGGGCTCACGCTGGGTCTCCCGAAGGGTCCCGCGGTGGCCGTGTGCCTCCTCGTGACGGGGCTCTACGTGTCGGTCTCGGGGCTCTGGGGCGTGCTCTGGGCCGACGTGCTCCAGTTCGTCGTGAAGCTCGGGTGCACCATCGCGCTCGCGTTCTACGCCGTCGACGCGGCTGGCGGCATCGACGGCATCCGCGCGGTGATTCCCGCGGAGCGGCTCGCGGTGCTCCCGCCCGCGGGCGCCGAGTGGATGCCCTACGAGGCCCTCGCGGTGTAGCTCGGCGGTCAGTGGTGGGCCGCGTGGTATCCGGGCGCCGAGCCCGGCGGCGGCGGCTACGTGGCGCAGCGCATCTTCGCGGCCCGCACCGAGCGCGACGGCGTGCTCGCGACGCTGTGGTTCAACGTCGCGCACTACTGCGTTCGAAGCTGGCCGTGGGTGCTCACGGCGCTCGCCGCGTGCGCGCTCTATCCCGGCCTGCGCGACGGCACCGACCGTGACCCCGAAGGGGCCTACGTGCGCGTGATGATCGACCACCTCCCGCCGAGCCTCCGCGGTCTGATGATGGCGGGCTTCATCGCGGCGTACATGTCGACCGTCGCGACGCACCTCAACTGGGGCGCGTCGTATCTGGTGCGCGACCTCTACGCTCGCTTTCTCAGGCCCGGCCAGAGCGAGGCCCACTACGTCAACGCGTCGCGCGCGGCCACTGTGCTCACGATGCTCCTCGCGGGCGCCGTGACCCTGATGCTCGGCTCCGTCGAGGGCGCGTGGAAGATCCTCCTCTCGATGGGCGCGGGCACGGGGCTCGTGCTGATCCTCCGCTGGTACTGGTGGCGCATCAACGCGTGGAGCGAGATCGTCGCGATGGCCGCATCGCTCATCGCGTCGCTCGTGCTCCAGCACGTCGTCGGCCTCGACCCCTCGACGCCGCGCGGCTTCGCCCACCTGATGCTCGGCACGCTCGCGATCACCACCGTGTCGTGGGTCGCGGCCACGTACGCGACGAAGCCCGAGCCCATCGAGACGCTCAAGAGCTTCTACGCGCGCGTGCGCCCCGCGGGCTCGGGGTGGGCGCCCATCGCGAAGGAGCTCCCCGATGTCGGCAGCGCGGGGCCCTCGGTGGGCGTTCGTTTGCGCGACTGGGTGCTCGGCTGCGCGATGATCTACCTCACGCTCTTCGGCGTCGGAAAGGTGCTCCTGCACGAGGCCCCGAAGGGCTTCGCGCTGCTCGCGGGCGCCGCCGCGTGCGCCACGGTGCTCTGGCGCGACATGCGCCGCGACGTCATCACCTGAGAGAGCGGTTCAGGTCTCGTCGGGGGGGTCGCCTCGATCGGGGGCGACCTTGTGGTCGTCGACGCCCGAGGCGTGGCGCGGGAGCACGCGCCGGAGCTGATTGAGGCAGCGCAGCACCGTGGCGTGGCGGCGCATGAGGTCCCGCGCGCGCTCGGTGGCGACCTCGACCTCGACGTTCTTCGTGACGCTCACGGTGGCCACGCGGATGAGCTCCGTGAGGTCGTCGTGAAAGCGCTGAAGCTCTTCTTCGGAGGAGAACTGGAGCGAGCGAGCGTCCGCGTCGAGTTTCATCGTCCCTGCGTGCCGAAGGGGTGGCACGACTGGCACCGCGGCGCATCGGGGAAGTGCTGCGCCCGGTTCTGGTGACACGCGAGACACTGGGCCCGCTCGGGGACTCCGGTGCCGTGCGGGGGGTGGCACCCGGCACAGTTGGCGTGCGCGGGATGACCGTGGAGCAGCGCGCCCGCGGCCTGGGCGTGGCAGGTCGCGCAGGTCGGCGCCCGCAAGCCCGGACGCTGGTGGCAGTTCGAACACGCCCTGTGCGCGACGGCGCCGCTCTGCGCCGCGGTCGCCTGCTGCGTGTGGCAACTTGCGCAGCGGGTCCACCACGCCGAGGCGCCGCCGGAGGGGCGGTCCTGGTGCGGCGCGTGGCAGCCGACGCAGTCGGTGTGACGTCCCATGTGCGACGCGTTGTTCTGCGGCGCATGGCAGCTCGCGCAGGCCACCCGCGGCGTCGGCCCGTGCATGTCGTGGCACGACTCGCATCGGCCCGCGTGCGGAGACTCCGCGGGCCAGGTGCGCGCCGCGGAGACCTGGCGCGCGTGGCACGTCGCGCACCGCTGGAGCGCGGCGCGCGCGGCCGTGTGCGGCGTGTGGCACGACTGACAACGCGCGTGCGCCGAGCCGGGACGCTCGGAGCCGACGGCGCGGACGCCCGTGTGGCACGTCGCGCAGTCGGTCCCGCGGGCGTTGATGTTCGCGTGGGGCGCGTGGCACTGCGTGCACGCCCCGCGGTGGTTCGACGTGGGCGCCGCGGCGCGCGCGTGGCAGTGGACGCACGCGGTCCGAGCGTTCGCGCGTTCGAACTCGTGCGGCGTGTGGCAGCTCTCGCAGCGCTGGTGCGCGCCCGAGAGCGACGTCACGCGCGTCGCCGTCGACGACACCTCGGCCGCGTGGCAGCGCGCGCAGCGCTGCGCGTTGGCAGCGGGCGGACCGTGCTGCTCGTGGCACGCCGTGCAGTTGCGGTGCTCGTCGGGGCCGTGCGCGACGCCCGCCGTGGGGCCTTCGTGGCAGTGCTGGCACGTCGACGCCGTGGGCCGTCGCGGGTCGTGCTGCGCGTGACACGACAGGCAGTCCTGGTGCGGCGTGGGCGGCGCCTGGTGCGTCGCGGCCGCGATGTCCCGGTGGCACGTCGCGCAGGTGTCTGCGTTGGGCACGGGCGCGTGCGGGTCGTGGCAGCCGACGCACTCGTTGTGGCCTCGCCCATCACGCGGGAGCGAGGTCGAGGGCCCGGCGTGGCACGCGCGGCAGTCGTCGGTGTGCGCCGTCCACGTGTGCGGGCGGTGGCAGGTCGAGCAGACGCCCGTGTGCGTCCAGTCGGTGTGCGCGGGCCGCGCGGAGCGCGCGTTGGGGGTGCGCGCGTCGGGGACCGCGGTGGTCGTTCCAGACGCGAAGGTCACCCACGGGGTCACCCTGGCCTCGGGCGCTCTGCGCGACGGCTCGGCCTGGTGGAGACCGCGCGGCGGAGGCGGCTCGTGGCAGCGCCCGCAGTCGATGCCCGCGCGCCCTCTCTCGGCGTGCGCGGAGTGACACCCGAGGCACTCGCGGTGACCGCGCGGCCCCGCGGCCACGTCGGACGCGATGCTCCCGCGGTGACAGCGGACGCAGTCGTTCCCGTCGTGCGTGCCGCGGTCGTTGGTGTCGCGGTGCGGGTCGTGGCAGCTCCGACAGTCGACGGCGCCGTGGATGCGCGAGCCGTCGACGCGCGGGCCGTGCCCCGAGGGGACCTCACGCGCGAGGGGAGCGGGGCGCGATCCGAAGGAGTGGCAGCGCACGCACGACCCCTCATCGCGAGGCTCCGAGCGCATCGGGGTGCTCGCGTGACACGCGACGCAGCGCGCGCCGGGGTCGGGCTTGTCGTGGAGCGACGGGCCGTGGCAGCGCACGCAGTCGGTCTTGTGCGCGCCCGTCGTGTGCGACGCGTGGCCCTCGGTGGACATCAGCCTGCGCCACGCGCCCGCGCGGTCCTGGTGGCACGAGATGCAGGTCGCGCGGTCGACGGCGGCGTGGCGGCGGCTCGCGGGGGTGCGCGTGATCGAGCGCGCGAGGAGCCCGAGTCGTTCAACGGTCTTCGTGGCGTGACAAGCGTCGCAGCGGGTGCCCTGATGACCGCGGAGGTGCGCGCGAGAACTCGCGTGACACGACGCGCAGAAATCATCCGAGCGGGTGGCGCGCTCGGCGCCCGCGAAGAGCGCCACGAGCGCGAGCGCCACGGCCGCGAGGACGCCCCATGACGGACGCAGCCTCGGGCGTGCGCGCGCGGTCGACGGCTCCTCGTTCACCGGTCGCCCCCGTTGCGAGAGCGGAGCGCCAGCAGGGCTCCGAGCGCGAAGAGCAGGCCCACCACGGGGAGCCACGCCCGACGCTGACGGTCACGGAGACCGAGGGTCCGCCGCGCCGCGCGCTGAGAGGCCGTCGCGGCGCTGGTCACCTCGCGCACCACGCCCGCCACGACGCGCTCGTCGAGCGTGTGGAGGGCCACGTCGAGGCGCTGCTGCGCCGCGCGGGCCTCTTCGAGCTTCGAAGCGCCCTCCGGGATCGAGAGCCCCGCGCGATCGGCGCGGCGCATGAGATCCGCGGCTTGATCCACGGCGCGGAGCGCGCCCGCGCGGGCGGCGTCGAGGCGAGAGGCCGTCTCGAGGGCCTTCTGCGCGCCGTCATGGCAGCGCGCGCAGACGTTGCCCGAGCCGCTCCCGAGGAGCGCGCCGCCGGCCTCGCCGACGCCGTGCGATCCGTGGCACTGCACGCAGCCCGAGAAGCCCAGGCGCGCGAAGGGCGCGGCGTGGGGGCTGCGCGTGAAGGCCTCGGCCTCGTCGCGGTGACAGCTCCCGCAGCGCGCGTCGGGCCCGCCAGCCTCGCGAAACTCGCCGTGCGCGCCGTGGCAGCTCGCGCAGGTCGGGGCGTTCTCGTCGCCGCGCTCGACGCGCGCTCTCCCGTGGACGCTCGCCCTCCACGCGGAGGGAGGCTCGTTCGCGGGGCGCGCGCCGCGGATCGCGGTGGGCCCCTCGTGGCACCGCCCGCAGGTCTCGGCGACGTGCAGCGCGTTCACGGGCGACGCGGGATCAGCGACGTGACGGATGTCGTGCGCGCCGTGACAGGAGGCGCACGAGGGCGCGCGCACGCGGCCGTCGGCCACAGCGTGGCCGTGCGCGTCGGCGCGAAAGAGCGCGAGCTGATCGACCTGGAGCGTCGCGCTGGCGCGGCGGATGAAGCGCGCGTCGGCGTGGCAGGCGCCGCATCGCTCGGACGTGACCGCGAGGTCGGGGCGCGCGACGAAGCCCGCGGCGGCGTCGTGGGCGGCGGTGGTGGCCTCCGAGGCGCGACCGCCGTGGCAGCCCGCGCAGCCCACGCGGGGCGCGTCGTGGACGCTCTCTCGAAGGGCCTCGGCGGGCGTGCGGAGGCGCGCCTCGCGGAGGGTGGCGTGGCACTGGCCGCAGTGCTCCTCGGCGGCGACGGCCGTCGATGCGAGCGCGACCGCGAGCGCGAGGGCGATGTCAGCGAAGGAGCGCAAAGGTCATCACCCCCAGCAGGAGCGCGTACAGCGCGAGTCCGATTCGCTGACCGAGGCGTCCGCCTCCACGGTCGACGAGAGGCAGCGAGAGCGCGGCGAGCGCCCCCACGGCGGCGAGCGAGACCAGCACGGTCACGCCGGGGATGCCTACGATCGTAGGCGGCGCGGCGCGGAGCAGACCGTCGATGGGCGCGAGGTACCAGGTGGGGCGGAGATCGCCCGTGAGCGCGTGCGTGGGAGACGGCGCCTCGGCGAGGCCCGCGGGCCTCCACGACGCGAGCGCGAGGAGCGCCCCGAAGGCCGCGACGCTGACGGCCGCGGCGCGGAGCACGACGTCGGGGAAGACCCGCGTCCCCTCGCGCGGAGGCTCCTGCACGAGGCGACCGAGCGCGTGGAACACCGCCACGAGCAGCACGATCCCCCAGAGCGACGGCAGCGCGCCGAGGTGGATGCCTTGCGCGCGTACGAGGTCTACGCCCTGAGACGGCGCGCCGAACACGATCGCGCGGAGCCCCGGTCCGATGATCGGCAGCCGCGACGTGGCCTCCGACGCCAGCGTCGCGTCGAGCGCGCTGCGCGCCGTCCACGGGAGCATCGCGCCCGTGAAGGCCGACGCGAGCCCGAGGAACCACGCCGTGACCAGCGCGCACCACGCGACCTCGCCCGGCCGACGGTGGACGCCCGCGAAGAGCGCGACGCCCACGAGCGCGAAGAGCGACGCGAGCAGCGCGTGCGAGCCCCACGCGTGGATCGATCGGACGAGCTCGCCGAACTCGACGCGCGAGATGATGAACTGCACCGACGCGCGGGCGCCCTCGCGCTCGGGGCGGTAGTAGAGCGCGAGCAGCGCGCCCGTCGCGAACTCGACGGCCACGAGGGCGGCCGAGAGCGCGGCCAGGAGCGTCAGCGCCATGCGCGAGCCGTCGACGCGAGCCTCCGTGAGCCGGAGCCGCAGGGCGTCGGTGGGGTAGCGCGACGCGAGCGAGTCGGTGGGATTCACCCGGTCCATGCGCGCCTCCGTTCGATCACGACGTCGTCGCCCGCGACGGTCACCTCGTACTCGTGGAGCGGCGCGGGAGGCGGCCCCGCGATCACCCGCCCATCGACGGCGAAGCGGCCGCCGTGACACGGACACTCGATCTCTCCCGTGGCGCGGGCGAAGCGCACCGTGCACCCGAGGTGCGTGCAGCGCGCCGAGAACGCGCGGAGCTCGCCGCCCACCGCGACCACGAGCACCACATCGCCCGCGACCTCGACGAGCTTCGACCCCGCGGCGAGCACCTCAGTGCGGCGCACCGACGCGGAGGCTCCCGTCGCCCCATCCGGCGGGGGTGTGGCGAAGCGCACGGCGGGCAACGCCGCCGACGCGCCCGCCGCGCAGGAGGCGACCACGAGCGCGCCGTCGAGGAGCCTTCGACGCTTCGGGTCCGGGGGTCGCTGTTGATCGCTCATCGGAAGTCACGTCTCCGTCGGAGTCTCAAGGCGCGTGTGTATGGCACACGAGGCAGACCGAGTGCTGCGTTCGATCGAAGCCCGCCGCGAATCCCGGCGGGTGGGGGTTGCCCGCGCCGCCGCCCTCGCGGTGGCAGGGCGCGCAGACCTGCGCCGCGTCGGTCTCGTGGCACGACGCGCACGCGAGGATGTTCCGCCGCGCCTCGCGGGCGTGGCTGCGGGGCGAGTTGGGGTCGAGCCATCCCACGGGGTGCGTGGCCCTCGGGCCGACGCCTCCGCCGATCCCGCTCGTGCGGTGGCACCCGTCGCAGGTCTCGACGGCGTGGCAGCGCGTGCAGGTGTTCTGCGTGAGCCTCGCCTCGTCGGCGTGGCGCGCTTGAAAGTCACCGCGGTGCACGAAGTCTCGCGTCACCGACATGAGCTCGAGGTCGGCCAGCGGCGCGCCCGCGCTCGGGTTGTGGCACCGCCCGCAGAAATTGGGCTCGTGGCACTGCGAGCAGAGGTTGCTCTCGGCGCGCGCCTGCGTCCCGTGACGCCGCGCGAAGCCCGCCGGGTGCCTCACGAACGCGAGGTCCTCCATGCTGTAGCGGTCGAGGCTGCGGTGGCACTTGGTGCAGTTCATCGCGCGCATGTCGGCGCCGTGGCAGCGCGTGGCGCACCCGGCCATCGTCGGGATGTCGGGTTCGAAGGGCCGCACCGTCGACGTGTCGGCGCGCAGGCCGTGGCACGACACGCAGCCGCCGCGCTCGCGGGCGACGTGCGTCGCGTGCGAGAAGTTGAGCTCCCGATCCGTGCGGAGGTACGTGCGGGGGTTGCGCGGCTCGGCGTGGCAGTAGGCGCACGCGCGCTCCTCGGGACGCGTGTGGCAGCCCGTACAGACCGCCTCCGCGGGGAGCGCGAGGTTGCGCGTGCGGGCGTTGTCGGTGGCAGGATCGACGACGCGCGCGTGGCACTGAGGGCACGTCGTGCCCGCGCGGAGGTGCTTGCCGTGCGAGAAGCGGATCGCGTCGGGACGCACCCGCTCGGTGTCACCGCGCTGGCAGCTCACGGCGAAGAGGAGCGCGACGAGGGCGACGAGGAGGCGGTTCATCGCGCGCCTCCGCGGCTCTCGAAGGTCCATGTTCCGTGGGCGAGCCCGCGCAGCTCGCTGAGCGCGATGGGCGACCGCACGCCGTCGATCGCGGCGCCGACGCGCCAGCCGTGTCCGAGTGGAACGTCGACCGCGGCGCGCGCGTAGAGCGACGTGCGCGGCGAGCTCGGGTCGTCGTCGTCGAGCGCCGCGGCGCCTTCGAGGGCGACGCCGACGTTTCGAGGCAGCGTCCACATCCCCGCGATGCGAACGAGCGTGAGCGGCCGCACGCCGTCATCGCGGCGGCTCGCGGAGAGCGTCCCTTGCCGAGACCGATCGCGGGAGGTGACCCGCAGCATGGCCTCGACGCGGGAACCCCAGCGCGCGTCCTCGTTCGAGCCGGGGATGTCGTAGCGCTGCCCCGCGCCCTCGAGGCGCAGCGACACGACGCGCGACGGGCGCCACGTGAACGACGCCCGCGCCTCGTCGAAGACCTGCGTCGCGAACACGCTCAAGATCGACCATTTCGGGATGAGTCTCGACGGGTCGACGTGCGCGTAGCCCGCGCCGACGAGCCCCCACGACGCGGGCGTCCAGTCGACGTCGGCGCTCGCCTGCGTGACGCCCCCGCCAGCCGCGTCGAAGGCGATCGCGGCGCGGAGGTCGAGGCGCTCCGACGGCGTGAACGAAGCGTCGAGCGAGAGCGCGCGCACGCCCGCGACGCCGTAGGCCCAGCGCTCGAGGTACGACGCCGAGGCCGCGAAGGTGCCCGCCTGCATCCACCCGACGCGCGCCCCGTAGGCCAGGGTCACGCCGTCGAAGGAGGGCTGCGCGCCGACCAGCGCGCCGTACGCGGGGGTCACGGGGCGTCCGACCATCACCTCGGCGTTGAAGCCGCCCGCGGTGACCTCTCCGCCGATGCCGTCGAGGTGCACGCCGCCGGGCGATCCCCACGGCAGAAAGCGCCGCCCTGCCCACACGCCCCACGGCCCTGCCGCGTAGCGCGCCCACGCGACGGCGAGGTCGCCAGCCGCGTACGTCTGCGGATCTGCAGCGGCGAGGTCGACGGCGCCCCAGGCGTTGAGGTGCGCCTCGAGGTGACCGTTCGAAAGCCCGCGCGCGTCGAGCGTGGCGCGCGCCATGATCGGCGCGAGCGTGACCGTGCGCCAGTATCGGTCGGCGGCGCTCGCCTGGCCGTCGGCCGCGGAGAGCACGTAGCGCGGGACGCCACGAAACACGCTGTCGATGCGGACGCTGACGTGCGACTCGTCGCGCGACTCAGCGTGCGACTGCGCGAGGGCGTCGCTCGCCTCGACGACGAGCACCAGCGCCACGATGACGACGACGGGCCTCATCGCGCACCCCCCGCGGTCACGACGCCGTTGATGTGCGAGGCGCGCTGAGACGCGATGATCCGCAGCGCGCCGCCGACGCGCTCGACCTCGGACCCGTGACACAGCGCGAGCTCACACGATCCGTTGTTCGAGTGGGGCAGCGCGGGCGGCGCGCCGTGACAGCCGACGCAGTTGCCCGCGAGGGTGCCGCCGCGCCACGCGATGCGCACGCCAGAGCGCCCGATGAGGTTCTCACCGTGACACGCGACAGAGACGCATGAGCCGCTCACGTACGACGGCCTCGCGCCGCGCGCAGCGGCCCTCGCGCCGAAGCGCACGTCGCCCGCGCCGCGGTCGTCGAGGTGCCCCGCGGCGGTGACCGTGGCGGGGACCTCGTGACACTCGCCGCAGGTCACCGGCGCTGTGACGCTGGCGTTGCGATGCGCCTGGTGGGTCGCGTCGCGCGGCCAGGGGTCGCCGTTGCTGCCGTGACACGAGCCGCAGTTGTTGGTGCCGTCGCCGAAGTCCACGCGACCGTTGAGGTGCAGCGCGGCGCGCGAGAGCGCGGTGCCCGTCGCGTTGGCTTCGAAGTGGCAGGTGGTGCAGGGCTGCGTCCAGTGTCCCGCGGGGGGCGCGCCGTGACAGCCCGCGCAGGTGGGGCCCGCCGAGGGCGAGCGCCAGTGCGGCGTGGGGCTCGTCGCGTCGGCGCTGTGACACGACACGGTGCATGCGCCGCTGGCCGCGTCGTAACGCGCCGAAGCGCCCGCGATCGCGGTGTCGAAGCGGACGTCGATGGTCCCGTCGCCGTGCGAGCCCGTCGAGAGGTTGGTGTCGCGCGCGGGGTGGCACGTCGCGCACGCCAGCGGCTGAAGCAGCGCCGCGCCGGGGAGCACGTGCCGCGCGTGCGCGTCGCCGCGCGTCGCGGGGAGCGTGCGGCAGGTCGGTCCGGGCCACACGCGTCCGCCTTCGCCGTGACAGGTCGAGCAGTCGAGCACGCCCGCGGTCGCGGTGTGGCACGCGGTGCAGGGCGTCGCGCCCGCCGCGGGAGCGCCCTGACGCACGGTGCTCGGGCGTGAGGGCGTGCCGTCGTGGCAGCGTCCGCAGGCGTCTTGACGGGTGCCGTCGAGCATCTGGGCCCAGCGAGACGCGCGGAGCAGTCGGCCGTGAAAGAAGGGAGACCGCGGGTCGACGAAGCCGCCCTCGTGCATCGATCCGCGTCGGGGCCTCGCGCCGCCGGCGATCCAGGCGTCGACGCTGCGTCGGAGCGCGGGGTCGAAGTACGTTGTGTGGTCCTCGCGGCCGAGCGCGCGGCGAAGTCGATTCGCGACGCTCACGCCGACACCGCCGTCGAGCGATTCGAAGCACGAGACGGCGTCCGTGTAACGGCTGACGGCCCAGTCACCCGCGGGGGCGTCGCCGTCGTGGCAGCGGGCGCAGGCGGCGGTGAGCGCGGGGCGCAGGTCGAGCTCCCAGTCGGGCGTCGCGACCGGGGCGGTCTCGCGCACGTCGGCGCAGCCCTGCAACGTGAGCGCGAGGACGCCCGCGACGCGCGCCGCGGCAGCGCCCTTCGAAGCCCCTCTCTCACGCCTTGGAGACTTCACGGCGACGCGCCTCCGTGCTCGGTCGGCGGCGCCGCGTGCCCGGCGGCGGCGGGCGCGCCCGCGTCGTCCGTCGACGGGCGCACGTTGCCGGTGAGCGGCCCGTCGAGGTCGAGCTCGGTCACGCACTGGCGAGCCTGAAACGCGCCGGCCACGCAGCCCTCTGCGCCGGGGCCGAAGCACGCGCGGATGCGTCCCGTGACGAGCGTCGGCGTCGACGTGTCGATCGCGATCGCGACGCTGCCGGGGCGCCCCACCCAGTGGTCCGAGGCGTGGGTCTCGAAGTTCGCGGAGACCGGCGCGTCGGCGCCCGGCGCGCCCCGCAGCGTCCCCACCGCGAGCGCCTGCGCGCGAGGGAACCGCACGAGGACGTGCCTCGCGTGCGGCGGGTCCGACGTCGCGCAGAGCCTCGTCGCGCGGCCCTCGGAGAGGATGAGGTCGACGCGCGCGCGGCCCTCCCTGCGATCGACGCGGAACCACGCCTCGCGGAGCGTGAAGCGCGCGCCGTCGAGGTCGCCCGACACGGCGCCCGCGGGCGTGAGTCCGAGGTCGAGGCTGTCGGCGCCGACGTTCGTGGTGACGCTGGCGCTCTGGCACGACGCGGCGAGCGCGAACGCGAGGATGAAGCGCCTCACGACGCACCCCCCGCCCCGCCGCGATCGATGCGGAGCCCGTGGAACTCCACGGGGATCGCGACCTTGAGCATCAGGGTGAGCACGAGACCGCCCGCGGCCCACACGCCCGCGCAGACGAGCGTCTCGGTGAGCGACGGGCTGTACTCGACGATCTCGCCGAGGGAGCTCGGAATGAAGCCCGGAATGACGTGGCCCATGCCCTTCTCGATCCACATGCCGACGATGGTCGTGCCGCAGGCGGTGAGCAGCACGCGCTTGCGACTGAAGAGGCTCGGCAGCGAGAGCACCGTCGCCGAGAAGAGACCGAGCGCGATCGAGAGCCACATGTACGGCACGAGCAGGTGGTGACCGTGGAGCCCGAAGAGCAGGTAGCGCAGCGGCGCCGAGTGCACCGAGCCGCCGTAGAGCTCGGTGAAGAGCTCGGCGCCGAGGAGGAAGAGGTTGGCGTACACGGCCGCCGTGACGATCCCGCGGAGGAGCCCGATGGTCTCGTCGCGCACGGGGGCGTTCATGCGGTCGCGGATGACCGTGAGCACGATGATGAGCATCGCGGGGCCGCTGCCGAAGGCCGAGGCGACGACGCGAGGCGCGAGCACCGCGGCGTGCCAGTGGGGCCTGCCCGCGAGGCCGCAGTAGAGGAACGCGGCGACCACGTGGATCGACACGGCCCACACCATCGCGGCGCCGAGCACGGGGCGATACTTCTTCTTGTCGATGGGCCTGCCCCGGAAGCGCGCGAGGAGGGTGTACGTGGCGAGGTAGAAGTTCAGCAGCAGATAGCCGTTGAGGACGACGACGTCCCACGACAGCATCGAGATGGGGAAGTTGAAGCGCCCAAGGCCCGGCATGAGGTGCCACGCGCGGTCGGGCCTGCCGATGTCGACGACGACGAAGAGCATCCCCATCGTGAGCGCGGCGATGGCCATCACCTGCCCGACGATCACGAGCTCGGCGGCCCGCTCGTCGTGGCGGATGTACGCCAGCGCGACCATCACGAGCGCCGCGGACGCGAGGCCCACGGTGAACGAGAAGTTCGCGATGTAGGCCCCCCAGGGGACCTGATCGGTCATCGCCGTGACGGCCATCCCGCGCATGAGCTGCTGCGCCCACGCGAGTCCGCCCAGCAGCACCAGCGCCGTGAGGAACGCCAGCCAGCGGTAGTACCCACGGCTCCCGCGCGTGACCTCGACCGCCGAGGCCTTCACAAACGCGAACAGCTCACGCACGTGCATCGCCACCGAGCCCATCGCGCCATTCCCCTCAGTCGAAGAAGTAATAGAAGCGCGGCAGCGTGCCGGCCTCTTCGTGGAGCACGTAGACGCGCTTCGTGTCGATGACCTGGCGAACCTCGCTCGTCGGATCGAGGAGGTTGCCGAACTTGCGCGCGCCCGTCGGGCACGCTTCGAGGCAGGCCGGGTACTCTCCCCGCCGCACGCGGTGGAGACAGAAGGTGCACTTCTCGACCACGCCCGTGGGCCTCAGCCGGTTCGAGAGGTACCCCTGGTCGGGGTTGATCTCCGACGGCCTGATGTCGCCCTCGGCGAAGTTGAAGCGCCGCGCGAAGTACGGGCACGCGGCCTCGCAGTAGCGGCAGCCGATGCACCAGTTGTAGTCGACGACCGTGATCCCGTCGGGCTCGGTCCACGTGGCGTTCACGGGGCAGGCCTTCACGCACGGCGCCTCGCGGCACTGGTGGCACTGCACGGGCATGTAGAAGTGCCCCTCGCTCGGCACCGGGCCTTCGTATTGGGTCTCCGAGCGCTCGACGTCCATCGAGCCCTTCTCCATCTGAAGGATCTTGATGTAGTGGATCTCGGGGTCGCGCGACTGGTTGTTCTCCGCCACGCAGGCGTACTCGCAGCGGCGGCAGCCCACGCAGGCCGAGAGGTTGAGCGCGTAGCCGTACTCGACGCCCTGCATCGGCGCGGGGTCGGAGATGTGCACCCGCACGCCGTGGCTGCGCCGCACCTTCTCCTCGAGGCGCGCGAAGATGGCGCGCTTGTCCTCGTCGGAGAGGCGCTTGTAGTGCTGCTGAAAGAACTCCTCCCACATCGCGGAGTGACCGCCTCCGCCGCCGCAGCCCGACGCGCAGGCCGCGGCCGAGGCAGCGCCGACGGTGGCGAGAAAGCGTCGCCGGGTGACCTTCGCGCGTTCGAGCGCTTCTACGATCTCGGGGTCGTCGTGCTCGCTCACGGGTGATGTCCTCCAGCGGGGAACGCGCGGTCTCGTTGCGGCGGCGGGATCGGATCGAACTGCGGTCGCTGCGGCGCGTGCGGGTCGTGACAGACGGTGCACGCGCGACGGAACCTCACGCCCGCCCACGAGCCCGACTGCGATCCGTGGACGCCGTGCTCCCAGTCGCGGAGCTTCTCGCCGTGGCACTGGCCGCAGAGGCGATACGACTCGTTGAACGAGACCGCGTCGCCGTTGATGAGCCGCAGGTGGTCGAGCTCGCCCGAGGGGTGGCAGAAGTCGCAGTTGCGAATCGTCGGCCCGTGGCGGAGCACGCGGCCCGTGTGGAACTCGCGCATCTCCCGCGGCGTGGGGTTCGGCGCGCGGTCGTTGTGGCAGCGCTGCATGCACGGGTACGTCGCGAGGTGCGGCACGCGCGGCATCACCGTCACCGCGCCGCCGTCGGGCGCGGGACGCATCTCGCGGGGTCGATCGGCGCAGCCCGCAAGGTAGAGCGCGAAGACCGCTGCGACGCGCGCGTTGCTGGTGAAGACCATCACGGCGTCCCCCTTCACGGCGCCGGGTGCGACGTCGCGACGGAGAACGTCCGCCCCGCGCCGTGGCACGCCGCGCAGGACTCGACGCCCGCGGAGGTGGTGTTGATCTGCGCGTGCGCGACCGTCGCCGTGCCGTCGTGGCAGCCCGTGCACCCGCGCGCCGTGGGGGTCGTCGTCGTCCCCTCGACGTGACACGCCGAGCAGTTGAGCATCGACTGCGGGAAGCGCACGTTCGAGAAGTCGTTGCGCGACCCGCCGAACCCATAGATCACGTACGGTCGCCCCTCCGCCACGCTCGGGAGGTTCGCGCCCGTGTGAATGCGGTGAATCATGTTCGCGAAGTCGATGGTCTGCGGCGCGCCCGCCGTCGACGGACGCTGCGCTGCGTCGGTCGCCGTGGGCGTGTGGCACATCACGCAGTACTCGGGGTTGTCGATGCGGTTGTTGCCGTGGAGCGCGAGCCGACCGTGGCAGTTGAGGCAGCGCGCGGTCTCGATGAACTGGCGGCGACGCACGACGGGCCCGCCCGCCACCGACGCGTACGCGACGGGGTTGGTCGCGCCGTGTCGGAACGTGGTCATGTCCGCGAGGGTCTCCGTGCGCTGCGCCTCGATGCCGACGGCCCACGTCCCTGTCGCGGTCGCGGGCAGCGCCGCGGACGCGGGCGCCACCCAGCGGTAGCGTCCACCGCCGAGGTTGGTCGTCACGCCGACCGCGGCGGTCCCCGTCGCCTGAAGCACGACCCCCGGCAGCGAGTACGTCGGCACCGTCGGGCCGTTGATGAGAAAGCCCAGGCGAGAGAGCGCCGAGAGGTCGGTGATCGCCGTGCCTGCGCGCGAGCGCAGGGTGAACTCGATCGTCGGCGCGGTGTTCGGAATGAGCCCCGTCACCGAGTCGATGGTGGCCGCGATCGTGGGCGCGCCGGTGCGATTCCACGGGAGCGCGTGCTTGTCGCGAATGCCGCTGAGCCCGCCGTTCTCGCGGTGACACGTCGCGCACTGCGACGGGTCGACCATCCCTGCGAGGTGGCGCGTGTAGCCCGTCGGCACGGCGCCATCGCTGAAGTACGCGCGGTCGTGACAGCTCGCGCAGGGCGCCTCCGCGGGGCGCTGCGCGAAGCGAACGGACTCCGGCGCCGCGGCGGTCGGGCGGTGGCACGACTCGCAGTTTCGGAGGTCTTGCGGATACGCGATCCTGCTGAAGTCGGCGACCACGCCGCCGTAGCCGACGATGCGATAGGGCACGCCGCCGATGACGCTCGGCAGGTGCTCGCCGCGATGGATCTTGTGGACCATCACCCCGAGGCTGAGGCTGTTCCCGGTGTCGGGATCGGTGAGCTCCTGGGTGTGGCAGCGGACGCACATCGGGGCGCTGACGCGGGTGCCGCCGTGCGCGCGGAGCGTCAGGTGGCAGCCCTCGCAGCCCGCGGGGTCGACCACGCGAACCGACACCGGCGTTCCCCCGCCGGGAACGAAGTCGAACACCGCCGTGGAGACAGACGCCGGGTCCGACGCGTACAGCCCGGGGCGGAGCCCCTGCGCGGAGATCGAGAGCGTGCGCGTGGGCGCGACAGACGAGGGCACCGTCGTCGCGAGGCGGAAGTCCCACGACAGGTCGGCGCGCTGCGTGAGGCGATCGCTCGCGACCACCCCGCCGCGCATCGCCCACTCCATACATGACTGGCGCACATCGGCGTGAGGCGCCTCGGCGGGGCAGGTGGTGAGCGCGCGGTAGCGAAGCGGCTGGCCCATCGCGTCGAGCACCACCTCGCTCACCATGAAGCCCAGGAGGTCGGTGTCGCGCGGCATGAGGGCCTGCGAGCGACCGTCGCGGAGGTTGAAGTGCACGCTCACCGCGCCCGCGGAGCTCACCGTCGCGTCGAGGATGGTCAGCGACAGACCCGCGGCGGGGAAGCTCCCCGTAACCGTGGTCACCGACGCGTCTCCAGGCGCGCCCTGCGGACCGCGCTCGCCGGGAAGGCCGCGCTCGCCCGGAAGGCCGCGCTCGCCCGGGAGGCCCTGCGCGCCAGCGTCACCGGCGGGACCGGCGGGACCGCGCTCACCAGGAGCGCCGTCAGCACCGCATCCCACCATCGCTACGAGCATCACCCCAAGCGCCCAACGTCGTGCGTCCGTCATCTACGTCCTCGAAGACGCCCATTGAGCATGCCCCGCGCCACGGCTCCCCACATCGAGGGCGCCCGCCGTGGCCCCCGCGAGATGCCTGATTCATGGCGATATGACATCGCGCAGGTGCCCCGAGCGCGAACGAACTCGGTGCATATGCGCGCGCAGTGCGTGGATGGCGTGCGCTGCCGGGACTCAAGCGAGCGTTGACGGAAACGGGGCCGCGCGGACTGCGCGGAGGCCACGCGGCGCAGCGCACGAGATGACCTGTGCGGACCGCGAGCGCGGAGAGATCAGCGGGTTTCGGCGGGCGCGGGGCGCTGCGGCGTGACGTCGACGCGCGCGGCCCGACGGAGGGTCTCACGGAGGCGCGCGCGCGCCGCGATGGCGCGCTCATCGCGGAGCACCTGCAGGATCGTGTCGCGCGTGGTCTCGAACGTGAGCGAGGCGTTCTCTCGACGATCGAGGAGCTTCACGATCCAGAAGCGTCGATTGGGTCCGCGGATCACATCAGAGACCTGACCGATCTGGAGCGCGTCGACGGGGCCGCGCCACGCGTCGGGGAGCTGATGCCAACGCAGCGGGCCCATCTCCCAGGGCCTCGCAGCGGGATCGTCGCTCGGAGGCGCGAGCCTGCGGGCGACGTCGTCGAAGGCCGCGCCAGCGCGGAGCTCCGCGAGGAGCTGGTTCGCCGTGGCCTCGTCGCGAACGAGGACCTGCGCGACGCGAACCTCGGCCCTCGCCCTCGCCGTGTGTGACTCGTACCAGGTACGCGCCTCGGCCTCGGTGACCGCGGTCCCGTTGGACTGCGAGCGATCCGCGAGGGCGACGAGCTGAGCGCGCCTCCACGAGCGGAACCCGGCCTCGGCGCGGGCGAGCTCGGCGCGGTACGTCGGATCGCGGTCGAGGCCCGTCGTGACCGCGTACTGCGCGAGCGCCTCATCTTCGACGAGGCGCGCGAGGAGGTCTGCGTCGACGGGTCCCGTCGCGCTGCGCGGTCCCTGCCCGTGCGCGCTCGGAGGCAGCTCCTGGCGCGTGAGCGGGACACCGTTGACGGTGGCGATCACCTCGCCCTCGACGCGCGGATGAGACGACGACGGAGCGGGTCGCGCGACCTTGCACGAGGCTGACAAGGCCGCGCAGACGAGGAGAGAAGCGAGGGCGAGGTGCTTCATGGCTCAGTGGCAGGTCTGACAGGACTCCTGCTCGTCACCGCTCCACGGATCGGCAGGGGTCGGGTCGAAGGTCTGGATGCGCATGTGGGCCATCGCCGCGTCGGCGTCGTGGCAGCCCGAGCAGGGCAGCCTCGACGGGCGCGTCGCCCACGTCCCGCTGGTCGTGTTGGTGGGGTGGCACATCTGGCAGTTGCGCACGTCCTGGGGGAACGTGATGTTCCAGTTGCGTCCGGGCACGGGGTCGCCGTTGGCGTAGTCGACGTCCGCGAGGGGATAGGTCAGCGACGATCCGTAGTGGATCGCGTGGACGCGGCGAGAGATGGGGCGCGCGCCCGACCATGCGAGACCCGTGGCGGCCTGGGGCTGGTAGTCGTGGCAGGCGCCGCACTGGTCGAGCGCCGCCGTGTCGAACTGCTTGTTGTGGCGCGAGTAGTCGAGCACGAAGCCCGTGCCCGTCGCGTTCTGGTGGCAGCTGTTGCAGTTGCCCGCGACGAGGAGCTGCTCGGTCGCGGTCTTCACCTGGAAGGTCAGGCGCGCCACGGTCGGCGTGACGTAGTTGACCGCGTCGACGCGGCCGCGGTCCGCGAACTCGATGGAGACCACGTAGGTGCCCGCCTCGAGGTCGTCGACGGCGTCGAGCTGGTAGTTGATCGAGCCCGCGCTCCACGACGCCTTGGGGTCGTTGTTCGCGGCCACCGTGCGGCGGCTCACG
>JBPOHC010000563.1:0-4396 GCA_052035985.1 Myxococcota bacterium
ACAGGCCATCCGGTCGAGGACACCGCCCCGAACCACCTCGCGCCCGCTGCGGTCTGGCGCCCGTCGAGAGCGAAACCCCAACAACCCGGACCTGCGCGGCGAGGCCGCGCGACGCACGGACCGCTGCGGTGTCGCGCCCTCTGCGGTCGGGCATCGCGCGCCCCGCGGCCTCGCCTCCGCTGTTGTTGGATTTCCAATTGATCGCGATGATTCCCCGAAGGAGCATGCGAGGTTCGCCATTCAAGCAGCGAAACTCGTCGGGTGTTTCGACGATGGAGAGTCTGACGTGCGATCGACGCCTCCCCTGCTCTCGCTCAGCCTCGCGCTGATCACCTCTTCGGGGTGCGGCATCGACGCGTCCGCCGCGAAGGTGCGCTCGGACGCTGCTCCCTCGAGTCCGGCGGATGCACCTCCCGCGAGCCCGACGGACGCTCCTCCGACGAGTCCGACGGAGGCTCCTCCGACGAGCCCGACGGACGCCTCCGCGCTCGACGACGCGTCGCTCACGGACGCATCTCGGAGCGACGCCGCGGTCGTTCCTTCGGCGCTCTCGTCGGTGATCGGGACGTGGCACCTGCGCGTCGCGAGCGCACGTCTCACGGCGACGTTCACATGGAACCCAGATGACGCACGCCTCGAAGGCTCCCTGTTGCGAGAGGCGACGCCTGCGACGACGGTGGTTGCGCCTGCCGCGCCGCTGATCGTCGACGGGTGGAGCGAGGACGGCGAGCTGCGCTTTCGACAGCCCACCGGCGCCGGTGACACCGCCGACTGGTATCGCGTGCGCGTCGTGGAGGGCGTGATGACCGGCCGCGTCGCGCGCCTCGCCAACACCCGCGGCGAGCCCGCGATCACCGCCTACGACGCGCACGCGACCGGGTGGAACCGCACGTGGATCGACCGCGAGCTCGCGCCTCGCGCGTGGGACGTCGTGCTCGACGGCCAGCGCCGCGCCACGCTCCGCATCGATCGCTCCGTCGGCGGCCTCACGGAGTACATCGGCACGCTGAAGGTCTACGCGTCGGTCGACGGCGGCGTGGCCGACGAGGAGTTCGAACACGACCTCGGCGTGCTCGGCTGGGACGGGACCCGCCTCGAGTTCTATCTCATGGAGGGCGACATCCGGCGGTACTTCAACCTCGACGTCAGCGGGCGCGGCATCACCGGGACCTGGCGCGACGCCTCCAGCGAGGCCGAGCACACCCTCACGGGCGTTCGCATCGACGTGCTCGGCTTCGGGCTCTCGGCGCGCGCGCCCGACGCGCTCGCGGCGTGGCAGTCACAGACGCGGAGACAGGTCGCGCACCTCGTGATGGCCGACGCGCCGACGCCGCAGGCGAGCAGCGTCTCCGTGGTGATCCCCGACCGCGGTCCGGTCGCGCAGGGCGTCGCGTGGGCCGCGCGCGATGACGACCCCGCGCAGTACCCGCAAGCCTATCGCCTCAGCGAGCTGAGGCTGACGTACACGCTGCCTGCCCCCTACGGCGGCGCAGCCCTCACGCGGCAGGTCCACGCGTACCTGGCGCGTCCGACCGCGCCCGCGCCCGCGGGTGGTCGTCCCGTCGCCGTCGCGGTCAACGGCCACTGGGGGAGCGCGATGCAGGTGATGACGCCGAACAGCCCGTACTGGTACGGCGACGCCTTCGCGCGCAGGGGGTACCTCGTCATCGCCGTCGACGCCTCGCACCGGCCGCTCGCGGATCGGAGCGCGCGCTACGCGGACATCGTCTCGGGCGACGACGCCGCGGGCGGCAACGGCCCTCACCCTGCGATCAAGGTGCCGGGGATGGACTCGGACTGGGAGGAGGACGGCGAGCGCGCCTGGGACGTGATGCGCGGTATCGACTACGTGACCTCGCTCCCCGACGCGGACGCGTCGCGCGTCGTCGTCGTGGGCCTCTCGATGGGGGGCGAGGTGGTGACGCTCGCGGGCGCGCTTGATGCGCGCGTCTCCGCGGTCGTGTCGACGGGGTTCTCGCCCGACGTCGCCGTGTTCCGCTACCGACGACACGCCTGCTGGGACTGGGCGTGGGCCGACGTGAACGAGTACATCGACGTGTCGGACTATCACGCCCTCGTCGCGCCGCGCGCCCTCGTGGTCGAGACCGGCCGCCGCGACACGACCTTCTCGATCATGCGAGAGCCCTTCGCGTCGGACAAGCAGGTGCTCCGACGGAGCCGCGCGGCCTTCGCAGACGCGCCGGAGCGCGTGCTTCACTACATGCACTACGACGCCCACAACTTTCATGTCGGCTCCCTCGGCGCGACGATGCCCGCCGAGCTCGGCGTGCGAGTTCCCCTCGCGATCGAACCGCAGGCGCCGTGGTCGATGCAGTGGCAGGGCGACGAGGTCACGCGCGAGGTGTCGCCCACGCTCTTCGACTCGCTCGACGCGCTGCTCCGCTGACGCGCGTCACCGCACCGCTCCCGCCACCGTCGGCGAATCGCTCGACGGATCGCCCCGCCCGACGGCAGGCGTGGCGCGCCGACGGTGACATCCACGCGCAGACAGATCACCGCGTCACCGAGATGGCTCCGACCCTCCGCGCGCCTGATGAATATGTCGCGAGGGATGGATCAACCTGTCACGGAGACAGATCCGTCTGCTCGCACGAAGAGGCGGTCTGTCTTCGGAACCATCACACCATGTTCTGAGACGTGCATGATCTCTCTCGGAGACAGGTCGCTCCGTCGCTGAGATGGGGCAATGCGAACACGCTTCGCGCGCGATAGAACCGATTGACAGAGCGTAGCCGCACAGAGATTGTCTGAGCGTGTTTGTCGTGGGGCTCGACGGCCCCGAAGGAGGACTCGCATGTCAGACAAGAAACCAACGGTTACGGATAAGGGGAACGCAGCGCCGATCGGGGCGCAGGTGGAGAAGGGCACCGTGGCCGAGACGCGCCGCGCTGCGCTCGTGGAGCCGTCGGCGCTGTGGGCGCCGCCGGGTGACTACCGCCCGCTCGACAAGCCCTCGATCGCGGCGATGAGCAAGATCGCCGAGTCGCAGGAGGCGGAGCTCGCGGCGGCGGTGCAGCAGCTCATCGAGCAGGGCCCGACGCTCCGCACGCGCTTCGGCGAGCTCGCGCCCGACACCTCGGCCACCACCGACCTCTGGAAGCGCTACAAGACGGCGCTCGCGGACTTCGCCATCGCGGAGCGGCAGATGGCGTACTTCGGAGACATCTACCAGACGGCGCTCCACGACCTGCTCCAGGGCATCGCGCACGTGGACGACACCGTGCGGCCCGCGTCGATGCGCCACGCCCAGGTGGCGGCGGACTTCTCCGCCGTGCTCAAGATCTCGGACCAGCGCGGCGAGGCCGTGCGCGAGGGGCACGCTCGCAAGCGCGCCGCGAAGGCGTCGAGCGACAACGAGAGCGACGGCGAGCCCGCGCCGAGGGACCCGACCCCGCCGCGGTAGGCGATCACACCGCGAAGGTCCGTCACTGCGAGGGCCCCCGACCAGGAGCCCATGGTCGATCCCTCAGGAGACGGAGACCTTCAACGGGCCCGTGAGGCAGCGGCGACCTCGCGCTCCTCGGGCATTGTGCCTCCCGTCGACACTGCCAGACATGGCGATTTCGCCGGAGCCGCGCCCCCGCGCCGATGCGCTGCCGTGAGAGCACCTCGTTCGACGGCGTCCCATCGCTGCGCTCGCGGCCGGCGAACGGCCCTGAATTGTCAGTGCGATACGCCCGAAATTGTCAGTGGAAATAGGGCAATCGCATCCATCCGTTGCAAATCCATGTGACGGGATGTCCCCGAAGCCCGAAGCGCGCACCAGGGGGGCATCGATCGTCAGGAATCCCAACGAAATGAGCGCTCGCACGCCGAAGTCGCCGCCAGCGCCAACTTGTCTCCGCTGGAGTTGGCTCACGCGTTGCCTAACAGGACCTCGACGGGAACGAAGGGCGCGACGCCGTGAGGCGACGTGCCGCGACACCTCGCCATCTCTCACCCTGAGTGTTCACGGAGACTCCGAAAATGAAGCGTTCAATGAAGCGTCTGGCCGCCGGTTTCACCCTCGTCGAGCTGATGATCGTGGTGGTCATCCTCGGCATCCTCGCGGCCGTCGCCATCCCCGCCTTCACCCGCTACGTGAAGCGCTCGAAGACCGCCGAAGCCACGGGCAACATCACCAAGGTCTACCAGGGCCAGCTCACGTATTACCAGGCCGCCCTCGAGCGCGGGACCGCCACCTACGTGAACGCCACCGTGATGCCCACGGCGCTCCCCGCCGCGGCGAAGTACACCGCGAACGTGTCTCAGTGGGCCGCCGACGCCAACTGGACCGCCATCGGCTTCTCTCTCGACGCCGCCCACTACTACCAATACCAGTCGCCGGGCGGCACGAGCGCCTTCACCGCGCGCGCGATCGGCAACCTCGACGGCG
>JBPOHC010000486.1:0-23126 GCA_052035985.1 Myxococcota bacterium
TGCACGTGCCGAGTCGACACGCGACGGAGGTCGTGTGGGCCGCGCCGCACACGGACCCGCAGGCGCCGCAGTTGGCCGCGTCGCTGTTGAGGAAGCTCATGCAGGTCCCCGCGCAGCGGAAGGTGCCTCCGGGGCAGATGATGGGGAGGCAGCTCCCCGCGCGGCAGTTGTCGCCGGGGCCGCAGGCGCGGCCGCAGGCGCCGCAGTTCGAGTCGTTCGAGAGGGTGTTGGTCTCGCAGCCGTTGCTCGCGCTGCTGTCGCAGTCGCCCCAGCCCGCGCCGCACGCGAAGCCGCAGGCGCCGCCCGAGCAGCTCGCCGTCGCGTTGGCGCGCGGAGGGCACGCCGTCCCGCAGGCGCCGCAGTTCGAGAGGTCGCTGTTGGCGTCGACGCAGCGCCCGGAGCACAGGGTCTGTCCCGACGCGCACGACGAAATCACGCACACGCCCGAGGCGCAGCTCTGTCCGGCGCCGCAGGCGGTGCCGCACGTCCCGCAGTTGGCGCCGTCGGTCTGGAGGTTGACGCAGCGGGCGCCGCACACGGCTTGACCCGCGGCGCACCGGCACGCGCCGGTCTGGCAGGTCTGCCCGGCGACGCGCGCGCAGTCGGAGCTGCACGCCCCGCAGTTGGTGGCGCTGGTCTGGAGGTTGACCTCGCAGCCGTCGGTGGGATCACGGTTGCAGTCGGCGAAGCCCGCGGCGCAGCTACCGACGCCGCACACGCCCGCGACGCACGCGGCGGTCGCGTTGGGGAGTGAGCACACGCGGCCGCAGCCGCCGCAATTCCGCGCGTCGGTCTGCACGTTCGCCTCGCAGCCGTTGGCGTCGCTGCCGTCGCAGTTGCCGTATCCCGTCGAGCACATCCCGAGCGCGCAGGAGCCCGCCGCGCAGGTCGCCGACGCGTTGGCGTAGCTGCACGCGCCGCCGCAGCGCCCGCAGTTCGAGGTGCTCGTGGCGAGGGCGACCTCACAGCCGTCGGAGGGGGTGGCGTTGCAATCAGCGAAGCCCGAGAGACAGGTGAGCCTGCACGCGCCCGACGCGCAGGACGCCGTCGCGTTCGCGCCCCCGGTGCACGCGTTGCCGCATCGCCCGCAGTGGGACGTGCTCACCGCCGTGTCGACGCACGCACCGTCGCATGTGGTGAGGGTGCACGTGGCCACGCACGCGCCGCCCATGCACGCCTGCCCCGCGGCGCAGGCGCGCCCGCACGCGCCGCAGTTCGACGCGTCGCCCATCAGGCCCGCTTCGCAGCCGTTGGACTCGTCGCCGTCGCAGTCGCCGTACCCCGCGGAGCACGAGGCGCCGCAGCGTCCGGCGGCGCAGGTCGGCGTCGCGTTCGCGCGGGGCGGGCACGCGTTTCCGCATGCGCCGCAGTGGCGCGGGTCTGTCGCGGTGTAGACGCACACGGCGCCGCACGCCGTCTGTTCGGCGGATCCGCAGGTGAGGGCGCAGCGGCTGGCGACGCAGCGTTGCCCCGAGGGGCACACGGCGCCGCACGCGCCGCAGTTCATCGGGTCGCTGGTGGCGTCGACGCAGGTCATGCCGCAGCGGGTGGGGGTGGCGCCGTCGCAGCGCACCTCGCAGCGGCCGGCGAGGCACGACGAGCCCGAGGAGCAGGCGCGCCCGCAAGCGCCGCAGTTGGCGTCGTCGGACGCGAGCTCGACGCATGCGTCGCCGCAGCGGGTCGTGGGCGCGAGGCACTCGCCCGCGACGCAAACGCCCGAGGAGCAGACGCGCCCCGCGGGGCACGCGTTGTTGCAGCGTCCGCAGTGGGCGTTGACGGTCTGGGTGTTGGTCTCGCAGCCGTCGGAGGGGTCGCTGTTGCAGTCGGCGAAGCCCGGCTCGCAGGCGATGGCGCAGGCGCCGCTGCGGCACGCGCCTGCGGCGTGCGCCGGCGAGGGGCACGCGCGGCCGCAGGCGCCGCAGTGCGCGGGGGTCGACGAGAGGTCCTGGCAGCGCGGGCCGCAGCGGGTGGTGGGCGCATCGCAGGTGAGGGAGCACACGCCCGCGGAGCAGACCTCGCCGGACCGGCACGATCCGCCGCAGCGTCCGCAGTTGCCGGGGTCGCTGCGGAGGTCGGTCTCACAGCCGTCGGCGGGGAGCCCGTTGCAGTCTTCCCAGCCGGCCAGGCAGACGAGGTCGCAGCGCCCGCTCGCGCAGGCCGCGGTCGCGTTGGGGCGGCGCGGGCACGCGTTGCCGCAGGCGCCGCAGTTCCGCACGTCGCGGCTCGGGTCAGAGCACGCGCCGCCGCATCGCTGGTTGGGCGCGTCGCACGCCGATCCGCATGCTCCGCGGTTGCACACGCCGCCCGCGGCGCAAGCGCTCCCGCAGCGTCCGCAGTGCGCGGTGCTGGTCGTGAGGTCGGTCTCACAGCCGTCGAGGGCGTTGTCGTTGCAGTCGCCCCAGCCCGCCTCGCAGTCGCCCATGCGACAGTCGCCCGACGCGCACGTGGCGCTCGCGTGAGGGAACGTGCACGCCACGCCGCAGGCGCCGCAGTTGTTCGTGGAGCCTCGGAGGTCCTGGCATGCGTCGCCGCATCGAGCCTGTCCTGGCGGACAGGTGGGAGGTGCGTCAGGGCTGTCCATCGCGGGGGCGTCCGTCGGGGGCGCGTCCATCGGAGGCGCGTCCATCGGAGGCGCGTCCATCGTGGGCGCGTCTGTCACCGAAGCATCCGCGGGCTCCGCGGGGACGTCGTTGGAGGGGCCGCGTGGCGTGGGTGCAGGCGAACAGCCGAAGAGCAGCAGCGAGGCGATGGTGGCCCCCCATCCGGCGCGCAGCCACGTTCCGCGCGCGGCTCTGCCGCTGTCGCGACGACAATCAGGTGTGATCATGGATTCCCTCGAGACGATCCCAAGCAAGATGCGCGCCCGACGGGGTCACGCTTCGAAGCGCAGGCATTTTCGAAAGACCTGTCGAGCGGGGCGCGGCATGTTGCGCGATTGCTCGAATTGCGCAGCGTCGATGCTTCTCGAACTGAGAAGTGCTGAGGTCGAGCGAGACGCCGGTCGCCCGGCGACGCGCGGGGTCACTCCGCACAGGCGCTTGAATCACACGCGGGGAAGTGTTTGCTTCCCCAGAGCGTGTCAACGGCGAGCGACGAGTTCAGCCCGGCGAGGCCGCGCCTCGAAGGGCGCTACGAGGTCGAGGCGGTCGCGGCTTGCGACGCGAAGCGGGAGCGACGATGAGCTCGATTCGGTGGTGTGTCTCAACGATCGCGTTGCTCGCGCTCCTCGCGGCGCCGTCGGCGGTGTTCGCGCAGGCGAGTCCCACCGACGCGCGCTTCGAGGCGGGACGCGCGCTGCGCAGGGATCACCGCGACGCCGAGGCGCTCTCGCACTTTCAACAGCTCTACGCCGAGTCGCATGAGCCCCGCGCGCTCGCGCAGGTCGGGCTCGCCGAGGCCGCGCTCGGACGCTGGGCCGACGCGGAGACGCACCTCTCGCAAGCGCTCGCGAGCCCCGACGCGTGGATCACCGAGAACCGCGCCGCGGGTTCGATGCTCGATCAGCAGGCGCAGCGCATCGCGGCGCACCTCGGGAGCCTCGACGTCGTGAGCGACGCGCCGGGCGCCGAGGTGTGGGTCGGCGGTCAGCGCGTGGGGACGCTCCCGCTCGCGCGTCCGCTGCGTCTCGAAGCGGGCAGGGTGACCTTCGAAGTGCGCGCCGCGGGCTACGCGCCCACGCAGCGCGTCGCCGAGGTCATCGCCGGAGGAATGAGCCGTGAGAGCGTCTCGCTCACGCGCGCCCTCACCGCGTCGCAGGGGCCTTCGCAGGGCGTGGCGGTCACGCCCGTCGTCGGTCCGTCGATCGCGCAGCCTCCGTCGAACACGACGCGGACGCTCGCGTGGGTGGCCGCGGGCGGCGCGCTGGTGTTCGTCGCGGGCGGCGCGGTGGCGTACGCGGTGGGCGCTCCCGCTGCGGATCGATGGAACAGCGACGCGTGCCTCGTAGCCGGTCGCACGCGGGAGCAGGTGTGCTCGAGCGACGGTTCGCTCGCGCGGACCATGAGCGCCCTGGAGATCACGGGCTTCATCGCGGGCGGCGCGCTCGCGGCCGCGTCGGCGGCGCTGTTCTATGTGTCCCGGCCGCGCGAGGGGGCGCCGCGGACGGCGCTCTCGTGCGGCGGCGGTCCGGGTGACGTTGGTATCGCGTGCGGCGCGCGCTTCTGAGGGGATGCAACCATGAGTGACCGAAGGACCGCGCGGCTTCTCGTCGCGCTCGCCGCCTCGATGTTCGTCGGCTGCATCAAGCTCGAGCCCGGAGACGTCGTCTTCGACGCTGGCGCGCCCGAGGTCGGCGACACGGGCCCCGCGCTCGACGCCGACGCCACGGGGGGCGACGTGGTCGATGCGCCCGACGTGTCTGAGTTCGATGCCGCGCAGGACGTGAGCGACGCGGCGGACGCTCCGGCGCTCGATGCGGACGTCGTCGTGGTCGATGCGCCGGTGATCGATGGGCCGGTGACCGACGCGCCCGTGACCGACGCAGACGTCGCGGACGTTGCGACGGACCTTCCCGCCGAGGCGATGAGCTGCGCGTCGATGCAGACCCGATGCGGCGCTGCGTGTGTCGACACGAGCTCCGACGTGAGCCACTGCGGCGCGTGCGGTCGCGCGTGTCAGCCCGGTCAGGTCTGCGCCGGGGGTAGCTGCGCGTGCCCCTTCGCGGGGCAGACGTTCTGCGCGGGCCTCGGATGCCTCAACACGGCGACCGACGCCACCCACTGCGGCGGCTGCGACACCCGCTGCGCCGACGGACAGCTCTGCGCCGCGGGCGTGTGCCGCTGCCCGACGGGCTTCACGCTCTGCGGCGCGTCCTGCGTCGACACGTCGAGCAGCGCTTCGAACTGCGGCGCGTGCGGCACGAGCTGCGACAACGCCATCGCCAACGCCGTGGCCGTGTGCGTGACCGGCGCCTGCCGCCAGATCGCCTGCCGCAGCGGCTTCGGAGACTGCACCGCGGCGGTCGGCTGCGAGACCAACACCGCCACCGACGCGAGTCACTGCGGCGTGTGCAACAACCGCTGCCGCTTCGCCAACGCCGCCGCGACGTGCGCAGCGGGCGCCTGCGTGATGGGCGCGTGCGCCGCGGGCTACGCCGACTGCAACGGCGACCCCAGCGACGGCTGCGAGACGAACACGCAGACCGAGTCGCGCGACTGCGGACGCTGCGGCAACGTCTGCACGGCGCCCGCGGGCCGCACGGCCTACTGCGCGGGTGGCGCGTGCATGGTCGGCGCGTCGTGCACGGCTCCGCTCGCCGACTGCGACGGCATGGCGGGGAACGGCTGCGAGACGAGCACGAGTACTGACGTCGCGTCGTGCGGAGCGTGCGGCAATCGCTGCTCCTACGCCAACGCCGCCGCGAGCTGCGCCTCGGGCGTGTGCGCGATGGGCGCGTGCGGCGCGGGCTTCGGCAACTGCGACGGCGTCGCCACCAACGGCTGCGAGGTCGAGTTCGCCGCGAGCGCGTCGCACTGCGGGCGCTGCGGCAACGCGTGCTCCTTCGCGAACGCGAGCGCGACCTGCGCGTCGGGCGCGTGCGCGCTCGGCGCGTGCGGCGCGGGCTTCGGCAACTGCGACGGCATGGCGGCCAACGGCTGCGAGACCGCGACGACCACGTCGACGTCGCACTGCGGCGCCTGCGGCCGCGCGTGCTCCTTCGCGAACGCGGCGGCGACGTGCTCGGCGGGCGTCTGCGCGATGGGGCCGTGCAGCGCGGGCTTCGCCGACTGCAACGCGACGGCGGGCGACGGCTGCGAGACGACGCCCGCCACCGACGTCGCCCACTGCGGCCGCTGCGGCAACCGCTGCGTCATCGCCAACGGCGTCGCCGCGTGTACGGGCGGCGCGTGCCGCGTCGGGAGCTGCAACGCGGGCTTCGCCGCCTGCAACGCCGACCCCGCCGACGGCTGCGAGACGAACACGCAGACCGAGTCGCGCGACTGCGGGCGCTGCGGCAACGTCTGCACCGCGCCCGCGGGCCGCACGGCCTACTGCGCGGGCGGCGCGTGCATGGTCGGCGCGACGTGCAGTGCGCCGCTCGCGGACTGCGACGGCGTGTCGAGCAACGGGTGCGAGGTCAACACCGGCAACGACCCGCTGAACTGCGCGTCGTGCGGGAATCGCTGCGTGTACGCCAACGCCGCCGCGAGCTGCGCGTCGGGCGTGTGCGTGATGGGCGTGTGCAATGCGGGATTCGGTGATTGTGACGGCAGCGCGACGAACGGCTGCGAGGCCGCCTTCGCGACGAGCGTCCCCCACTGCGGGCGTTGCGGGAACGCGTGCACGTTCACGAACGCGACGGGCGTGTGCAGCGGCGGCGGGTGCGCGATGGGCGCGTGCAACGCGGGCTTCGGCGACTGCGACGGCAGCGCGCTCACGGGCTGCGAGACGAACACCAACGTGACGACGGCGCACTGCGGGGGGTGTGGTCGTGCCTGCGCCGCGCGCGCGAACGCCACGGCCTCGTGCTCCACCGGCGCGTGCGCGTACGCCAGCGCGGCGGGCTTCGGCGACTGCGACGGCAACGCGGCCAACGGGTGTGAGACGCCGCTCACCGCCAACGCCAACTGCGGCGCGTGCGGGCGGAGCTGCCCCTGCAACGCGGGCGTGTGCATGACCACGGGCGGCCTCTCGGCCTCCGCGGATCAGACCTGCGCGCGACTGTCGAACGGCACGGCGTGGTGTTGGGGCGGCGGGTATAGCGGCGGGGCGACGTCACCGACGCGCGTCGGGACGTCGACGACCGCCGCCGAGGTTTCAGCCGGGGCCGACGAGACCTGCGTTCGAATGTCCGATGGGACGGCGCAGTGCTTCAGCAACACCCGCACGCTGTTGATGCTCGGCGGGACGTTCTCGGGCATCGCCTCGCTGTCCGCTGAGGATGGGCATCGTTGCGCGACGCTCTCGGATGGGAGCGCACGCTGCGGCGGCTTGAACGATTTTGGCCAGCTCGGCGATGGGACGATGAACAACGGGTCTCCGCTGGTGCAGGATGGCGTCGCTGGTGGGGTGCTGATGGGGGTCGCGCAGGTCGCCTCCAGCAGCCTGCGGACCTGTGTGAGAACGACCAGCGGGGCCGTTCGTTGCTGGGGAGCCGGGTATCACGGCGACGGGTCTGCGTTCGTAACTCGGACCAGGCCGGGCGCGTCTGCGATGGGCCTTTCTGGTGCTGCCGAGATCGCCACGTACTTTCGCGACACCTGCGCCCGGCTGACGGACGGATCTGTCTGGTGCTGGGGGGCGTTCAACTCCTTCGGCGAGCTGGGCGACGGGACGACGTCGGCGCGGGAGCTTCCCGTCCGCGTCGCGGGATTGTCAGGCCTTGCGGCGGGGTCGGGGACCTTCCCTGCGCTGGCCGTCGGCAACTCGCACGCGTGCGTGCGCATCGCGAACGGCACGGTTCAGTGCTGGGGAGACCTCGGCGGCGCCGGGGGCGCTCCGAGGACCGTCGCGGGGCTCGCGGACGTCGTCGAACTCGCAGCCGGCAACTCGCACATCTGCGCGCGCACTTCGAACGGCGTGATCTGGTGCTGGGGCGCGAACAACCGCGGGCAACTCGGCGACGGGACTACCTCGACGCGATCCGCTCCGACGATGGTGCGGTGGCCCTGAGCGCGTGCAGCGCGTGCGGCGCGGAGCGCCTTGAATCGCAGTGTTGGAAGTGGTTCCCTTCGAGGCGAAGTGGCAACGGCGAGTGACGAGTTCAACCTCGCAGGGCAGCGTCTCGAAGGGCGCTACGACGTCGAGCGCGTGGTGGCCGCGGGCGGCTTCGGCGTCGTGTACTTCGCGCGTCACAGGGCCCTCAAGAGCCCCGTCGCCGTGAAGGTGCTCCGCATGCCGACGGACCTCTCGGCCGCCGAGCAGAAGGACTTCGCGCAGCGCTTTCTCGCCGAGGCCCAGACCCTCGCGTCGCTCCAGCACCCCGCGGTGGTGCGCGCCGTCGACTTCGGCGTCGCCGACATGCCCGACGGCAAGACCGCGCCGTGGACCGCCCTCGAGTGGGTCGAGGGCCAGACCCTCAAAGACTTCTTCGACGCGCGACGCGGTCAGCCCATGAGCCCCCGCGAGGCCCTCGCGCTGCTCAGGCCCGTGTTCGAAGCGCTCGCCGCCGCGCACGCGCTCGGCATCGCGCACCGCGACGTCAAGCCCGCCAACATCATGCTCCCGAAGGAGGGGATCTCGTCGCGCATCCTCGACTTCGGCATCGCCAAGACGATGGAGCCCGGCGAGTCGTCGACCACGACGGGCGAGACGCGCACGCGCTCGCAGCTCAGCAGCTTCTCGATCAAGTACGCCGCCCCCGAGCAGATCGGCGGGATGCGCACGGGCCCTTGGACCGACGTGCACGCGCTCGCCCTCGTGCTCACCGAGGCGCTCGTGGCGCAGAGCCCCCTCGCGGGCGACGACTACGTCGAGATCGCGGCCAACGTGCTCCGCCCCGATCGCCCGACGCCGAAGCACTTCGGCTACGACGCGGGGCCCTGGGAGTCTGTGCTCTCTGCGGCGCTCTCGATGAAGTCGTCGCTGCGCTTCAAAGACGCGAAGGACTTTCTCGACGCGCTCGAGAAGAGCCTGCCCGGTGAGCTCCGCGCGGTCTCGGCGACGCCTCCCCCGGTGACGGCCGAGGACTCGTCGCTCAACGCCTCGACGCTGCGCCCCTCGCTTGTGAACACCGCGCCGCCCGTCGCTGCGAAGCCGCGCTCGCCGCTCGCGGTCGCGCTCGCGGTGATCGCCGTGATCGCCCTCGTGGGCGCGCTCGTCGCGTTCGCCCGTCCGCGCTCGGGCGCGGCGACCACGCACGGCGAAGGTTCGCCCGCGCAGATCACACCGACCGAGCGCGTCGCGCCGACGGAGATCGTGCTGCCCATCACGGCCCCGGCGCCCCCGCAGGTGAACCCGCCCGCGCAGCCGGGGCCGCCCGCGCTCACGAACGTCCCGTCGACGCCGATCGTCGACGCGGGGGCTCCTGTGAACACAGAGGCCGCGGGGCATCGCGACGGCGGGCGCCACCACGGCGGCGGCCGCATTCGCGCCCCGCAACCGAATCCTGGCGTCGCCGACCCGCACGTACCTCTGGTCTGACCCGATGCGCACACTCTCCCGATCGCTCACGGTCTGCCTCGCGCTCCGCTCCTCGACGGTGTTCGCGCAGGCGGGCACCGAGGAGCTCGCGAGGCGACAGCTCCTCATCGACGCCGACGCCGCGCGCAACAGCGGCGACCACGCGCGGGCCCTCGATCGCGCGCAGCGCGCGGGGCAGATCCGAATGACCCCTTCGGTGCGGCTCCTCATCGCGCAGGAGTCCGAGGCCCTGCTCGCGCAGCCCGGTCACGACGAGAACGTCCTCGTCGCGCTCACGGCCGCGGAGTCGTGCGTCGCCGAGGCCACCTCGTCGCTCACGCTCGATCGCAGGGACGACATCCTCCGCGGGTGTCGCAACGTGGCCGAGCGCATGCGACCGCGGATCGCGCGCGTGCAGGTGGGCGTGCCCGCGCCGTCTCCCGCTGACGTGCGCGTGCGGATCAACGGCGTCGAGGTGCCGCGCGCGCTGTGGGGCGTCGACTATCCGGTGCTGCCGGGCAACGTGGTCGTCGAGGCGAGCGTTCCCGACGGACGCACTTTCCGCGAGTCGCACGTCACGCCCGCAGGGTCTTCGTGGGGCGTCACCGTCGAGTTCCCTGCGGCGGCGCCGCCTCCTCCGCCACCGCCGCCGGAGCGTCACGTCGAGGTGACGCCGCCTCCCCCGCCGCCCCCGCTTCCGCCTCCGCCGCGTCGGAGCGTGATGCCCTGGGTGGTCGTGGGCGCGGGCGCCGCGGTGGCGCTCTCGAGCGCGATCTTCTTCGGTCTGCAACAGAGCGCGCAGAGCGACCGCGAGCGGCTGTGTCCCAACGACGCGAGCGGGGGAGGGGCGTGTCCCTCGACGGATGCGCTCACACAGGCCACCTCGGCGCAGTCGTCGGAGCGCACGTACAACACCGCGGGGTGGGTGCTCGCAGGCGTCGGTGGCGCCGCCGCGATCGGTGGCGTCGTGTGGGCGCTCACGTCGCGCGGTGACGCGTCGCCGCCGCGCACGGCGCTCCGCTGGAGCGTGACGCCGACCGCCGACGGCGTGATGGGAGTGCTCGGCGGAGCGCTGTGATCGGATCGCACGGCGCGTGTTTCGCGCTCGCGCGTCACGCCTCGCGCGCGTGGAGGAGCCACGGGAGGCCGAGGCCCACGGCGGTTCCTGCGAGGGCGCCCGCGGTGACGTCGGTGGCCCAGTGCATGTCGGCTACGACGCGGAGCAGCGCCACGGCGAAGGCGACCGCGAAGCCCGCGACGGCCACGGGGCGCGCGCTTCGATAACCTCTTCTTGAAGCGATCGAGAGCGCGGCCGCCGCAAACACGAAGCCCCAGGCCGTGTCGCCCGAGAAGAACGACAGGAATCGCTCGATGGGCGCGTGGGCGGCTTCGACGAGCGCCGCGCGGCCGTGATGAAAGCCCGGTCGCTCACGGTCCGCGAGCTTCTTCACCCCGTCGGCCATGCCCGTCGTGAGGAGGAAGGCGCTCAGCACCATCATCGCGTTCTGCGCCGCGTGACGCGGCTTCGAAGCGCGCAGCGCCGGGAGCGTCAACGACCCGAACGCGAGCGTCGGCGCGACGCCGAGCGAGAGGACGTGACTCAACCTCGCGGCGAAGCTCGGATCGTCGGCCACGAGGACCCTTCGAACGGCCTCGTCGAAGGCGTTGGTGTCGCACCAGCCGCAGGCCGTGGCGGGGTCTCCCGCGGCGACGGAGAAGGCCACGAAGGCGCCGATGACCCCGAAGAACTCCGCGCCGAGCGCCAGGGCCGAGGTCCGACGGAGCGCGGAGGAGGCTTCGATCGTCGTCGGCGTGTCGGTGCTCACGAGGCTTGAGTTCATCGCGATGCGCGCATCCGTCAAGCGTCGAGAAAGGGGGGCTGCGCTGTTGTAGGCTCCGCGGTGATGAAGCGGGCGCTCCCGGTCGTGGTGTTGCTGGTCGTGGCGATCGGTGTGTGGCTCGCGATGCGAGCGCCGTCGTCGGAGCCCTCGCGCTCACGCGTGGGCGAGGCTTCGTCTGCGGCGCCCGATGACCCCGCGGAGTCGACCGCGCGCGCCATCGCGACCGCGCCCGTTGATGCGCGTGACGCGGGCTTCGCGGCGCCTGATCACACCGTGCGAGACCGCGCGACGCGTGACCTCGTGCGCGCCCAGATCTATCGCGCTTGGACCGAGGCGATGGGCGCTCCGCCACCGGCGCAGGTCGATCCGACGCACGCGCCGATGCCCACGCTCGACGGAGGACGCGTCGATCCGAACTACCTCCGTCAGCGAATCCGAGAGGACTTCTTACCGATGGCCGCGAGCTGTTACGAGCAGTACCAGCGGCGCGTGCCGGGGCAGGAGGGGCGCGTCGTGATGCGCTTCGTGATCCTCGGTGATGTGCACGCGGGCGGCGTGGTCGACGAGGCCGAGCTCGAAGGTACGGACGGCGGCCTCGGCGACGGAGGGACGGGCGATCCCGAGTTCGCGACGTGCCTGCGCGAGTCGATGATGGCGATGGCGTTTCAGCCTCCGCCCGAGAGCGGGAGGCTGCGCGTGACGTACCCCTTCGCGTTCCGCGCGAGCGACGCGGGGACCCCGTCGCCGTGAAGGCGGTCGCGCTCACGCTCGTGGCCTCGCTCGCCGCATGCGGGACGGGCGCATCGCCGTCGCCCGAGGCCGCGGTCGATGCCGTCGATGCGCTCGACGCGCGTGATTCGACGAATGTGCGTGACGCGTTGGACGTCATCGAGATGGACGCTCGCGACGCCGTTGCGGATGCGTCGGTCGATCGCGCGGCGGCAGATACGGGCGCCGATCGCGTCGCAGATGTGAGCGCCGATGCGCGCCTCGACGTCGTGGCTGACGCCCGCCTCGATGTGCCCGCGGACGTGCGCTTCGATGTGCCCGCGGACGTGCGCTTCGATGTGACGACCGACGTCTCGCGTGACGCGGGAGGCGCGGGGGTGTGTCCCGGCGACATGGTCACGCTCCCGGGCTTCTGCATGGATCGGTATGAGGCGCCGAACATCGCGGGCGCACGTCCCCTGGCGATGCAGACGGCGATCGAGGGTGCGCGGTGGTGCGAGGCTCGCGGACGCCGACTGTGCAGCGAGGCCGAGTGGGTGCGCGCCTGTCAGGGCGCCTCGATGCGCCCCTTCCCGTACGGCGCGACCTATGTGAGAGGGCGCTGCACCGACGATCGAACCTGGCGTTCGCCCAACTGGACCGTGCTGGCGTCGTGGCCTTCGGCCGCCGCGATGGCCGAAGCGACGAGGCTCTATCAGGCCGATCCGTCGGGCGCGCGTGGGGGCTGCGTCTCGGAGGAGGGCGCGGTCGACCTCACGGGCAACGTCGCCGAGTGGGTGACGCGGTCGTTCCCGCACGCGAACAACTACGACCACGTGATGAAGGGCTGCTACTGGGCGGGCTGCTACGGGGGCTCTCCGCCGAGCTGCGCGTTCGTGAACCCGGCGCACCCGGGGACGTTTCGCACATACGAGGCGGGCTTTCGCTGCTGCCTCACGCGGCCGTAGCGCGTTGCCATGCGGCGATGCGCTCGGGTAGCGTCGGTCGCGTGAGGAACTCTCTCGCGTGGGCGCTCGCGCTCTCGGCTTCGCTCGGCCTCTCGCTCTCGGACTGCGGCGTTCGAAACACGTCGACCACCGACGCGTCGACGGCGAGAGACGTCGCGCCCGATGTGCCGCCCACGCGCGTGGGCAGCGCGTGCGGTGGCGACGGAGACTGCGCGGGGCTCGTGTGCGCCACGCGCTTCGACCGCATGTGCAACGGGCCCATCAGGCCGCACGCGTGGGGCTTCGAGTTCCCCGGCGGCTGGTGTCAGCCCGCGGTCGACCTCGCGCGGGGAGACATCCCGGGCGGGTGTCCCGCGGGCTCGACGACGCTCACCGTCGTCACGGGCTGCGACGGCGTTCCGTTTCGTTTCTGCACCCGACCGTGTGTGTCAGACCGCGATTGCAGGGCCTCCGAGGGCTACCGCTGCAACAGCGATTCGATGCTCTGCTATCCCCCGGCGCTCGTGACCGAAGAGCCCGACGCGGGCTCCGACGCGGGCTCTGACGGCCCCTGATCGCGGGCGTCGCGCGGCTCAGCCCTGCGCGTCGGTGACAGGGACCCGCGCCGCGTGGGCGCTCTTGACCGCGTCGTCGACGAACGATCGCAGGGTGTACATCTCCTCGGCGCCGAGGCCCTGACCGATGAAGGCCGCGCCGTACGTGAACGCGATGAGCCCGAGCGAGATGGGGACGCCGATGAGGGCCCACGGGGGCTCCTTCACGATCCATTGGCTCACGCCGTACATGAGCCCCGCCACGCCGAACATCCCGAGGATTCCGTAGATCCCCATGAAGAGGATCCACACGTTGGGCTCCGGGGCGAAGCGACCCCGCAACATCCACTTTCCGTCGTCTTCGCGCGTCATCTCGACGCTCAGGTAGGGCGACCAGAAGTGGTGCTGCGCGGCGTGCGTGGTGAGCTCCGCCTGCGTCTTGAGCACCGACCCGTCGACGGTCGCCTCGGGCGACGCGAGGTGTCGCCGGATGCTCGCGAGCACGGCGTCGCCGGGCACATCGAGCTCGACCTCGAAGCGCGGGCGCATCCTCGGGCGCTCCATCTTCGCACGGACCATCGTGGCGCTCTCCTCCATCGCGCGTGACGCGCACCGTTGCGACGTTACCAGAGCGACTCTTCGGGGCGGCGCGTCGAAATGGATGACAGAACGCGGCGCGCGCCCCGCGCGGGGGAAGCGCCGTCGTGCGGGCCCAGATGTAGTGCTGTTCAAGGCCGCGTGTTTGTGTACGATCCCGCCGCTTCACAGCAGGTCCAAAGCACCTTCACCGAGGTTCACGTACGCAATGGCCGCCCCCGCCGCCCCCGCAGAGATCCTTCGTCAAGAACTCGAGCAGCTCTTCGACCTCGACGAGATGCACCGCATCACGCGAGAGCTCCTGGGCCTCTCGCCCGACGACGTCGCCGCCGGGGCCGCCAAGGCGCCCTACGCCCGCGCCCTCGTGGAGCGCTCGTACCGCGATGACCTGCAAGAGGCGCTGGCCGACGCCATCACCCTGAAGGACCGCAGCGCCGAGGCGCGGCTCCGCCCCGTGTTCGAGGGGCGCCACGCCGACGACGTGGCCCCGGGCACGGTCATCGAGGGCTACCGCGTCACCAAGCGCGCGCACGACGAGGGCATCAGCACCGTCTACGCCGCCATCGGCCCCGACAACCACCAGGTGACCCTCAAGGTGCTCCGCGAGGGGCGGCTCCGTGATCGCCGCGGGCTTCACCGTTTCCTCCTCGCGCAGCGGGCGCTCAAGTCCATCGACCACCCGGCCGTGCAGCGCGTGGCCGCCGCGGGCCTGCTCCCCGACGGGCGCGCCTACCTCGCGTATGACCCCATCGACGGGCAGCTCCTCTCGGCGAGGCTCGGGCGCGCGGGCGCCATGCACATCAACGAGGCGAAGCTCGTGCTCCAGGCGCTCTGCGAGGGGCTCGACAAGGTCCACGCCGCGGGCCTCGCGCACGGTGACATCCGCACCGACCACGTGGTGCTCGTGCGCCGCGACGGACAGCTCTCGGGCGTGCTCGTCGACTTCGCCGTCGACCGCCTCCTCGGGGCGCGTCCGGGCACCGACCCGGCGAACCTCACGGTGCTCGTGAACACCGCGAAGAGCCTCGCGCCCGAGCGCATCCGCAACGGCTCCGCGGCCGACGCGCGCTCCGACGTCTACGCCCTCGGCGTGCTCACCTGGGAGATCCTCACGGCGAAGCCGCTCTTTCACGCGGCGACCAACTTCGACATGGTGCTCGCGCACATCTCCGAGACCCCCGAGGCCCCGAGCAAGGCGGCGCCGCGCGGCTGGGTGGCGCGCGAGGTCGACGCCGTGGTGCTCAAGGCCCTCGCGAAGGACCCGGCCGATCGGTACCAGTCCGCGGGGCAGTTCTTCGTGGCGATCACCGACGCGCTCAAGGGCAAGCGCTCGGGCGACATCACCCGCGACGAGTTCGACGCGCGCAAGGCCGCCGTGGCCGAGGCGCCGGGCGACGACGAGAAGGCCCTCGCGCTCGAACAGTCGGGCGCGCAGGGGATTCCGTGGGCCGACGTGGCCGAGGCGCTGCGCACGCTGGCCGACGGGGTCGAGGACAAGTCGGCGCGCAAGGCGCTGCTCTTCCGCACGGCCCGCGTGCTCGAGGCCGAGGTCAAGGACCTCGCCGGCGCGCGCAAGGTCTACGAGTCTCTCTCTGAAGGAGACGAGGGCGACGAGGTCGCCAAGGCCCGCGTGCAGGAGATCCGCCGCACGCTCGCGACGCCCGAAGAGAAGGCCGAGATCCTCCTCGAAGAGATCGACGCCGAGAAGCTCGCCACGGAGCGCGCGCGCCTCTACGTCGCCCTCGGGCGCATCTACGAGCGCGAGCTCAAGGACGCCGAGAACGCGCTCGTCGCGCTCACGCAGGCCGTGATCGAGGCCCCCGCCGACGACGACATCGCCGCCGAGGTCGAGCGCCTCGCGGGCGACGACGCCAAGAACTGGAGCGAGCCGCTCCAGGTGATCTCCGACGCCATCAAGGGCCGCGACGCGGCCGAGCAGGTGCCGCTCTACCTCCGCGCGGGCAGGTGGTACGCGGAGAAGACCCTGCGGCCCGAGTTCGCGCTCGCCTGCTACAACCAGGTGATCGCGCTGTCGCCGGGCAACGACGCCGCGCTCGAGGGCGCCGCGAACATCTACCGCAAGGCGCAGCAGTGGGCCGAGCTCACGGGCACGCTCCTCAAGCGCGGCGACGCGGCGGGCTCGACGCAGAAGGGCCGCGACGCGCGCGCCGAGGCCGCCGACCTGCTCGAGTCGCGGCTCAACGACGCGACGCGGGCGCGCGACTTCGCCGAGCGCGTGCTCGCGGAAGATCCCGCCCACGCGCGGGCCAACGAGGTCATCGAGCGCATCTACCTCCGCACGGAGGACTGGAAGGGCCTCGCCGCGCTGCTCCTGCGCAAGGCCGACGCGCTCACGGGCGACAAGCGCGCCGACGCGCTCTGCGAGATCGCCGAGGTCTACGAGGACCGCCTCTCGAACGCCGAGAAGGCCGCGGAGTACTTCGAACAGGCCCGCGAGGCCGACCCCCGCAACGTCGCGTCGCTCAAGGGCCTCGAGCGCCTCTACGCGCGCACCGACAACCACGACAAGCTCCTCAAGACCCTCGAGGCGCAGGCCGCGCTCGCGCCCACGGCGAGGCAGAAGGTCGAGCTCTTCAACCGCATCGGCGCGCTGCTCGAGGAGGAGTTCGTCGATCACCTCCGCGCGGTGGCGGCCTTCGAAGAGGCCGCGCGCCTCGACCCCGCCAACGACGCGGGCCTGCGCGGACTCGGTCGCCTCTACCGCGTGCTCGGCCGCTGGGACGAGCTCGCCTCGCTCCTCGAGCGCCACGCGACGATCGTCGACGACGCGGCGAAGCGCGCGGACATCCTGCTCTCGGCGGGCCGCGTGCTGCTCGACCCGATCGGAGCCGTTGACCGCTCGCAGAAGTGCTTCGAGCGCGTGCTCGAGGCCGACCCGACGAACGGTCAGGCGCTCGAGGCCCTCGCGCGCATCGCGGCGCTCAAGGGCGACGCGCGCGCGGCCACCGAGGCGTACGACAAGCTCGCGCAGGCGGCCAAGACGCCCGCGGAGCGGCTCGAGGTGCTCCTCAAGCTCGCGAAGGTGCTCGAAGACAAGGGCGACCGCGACGCGGCGATCGAGCGATACAAGCAGTGCCTCGACGCGGACCCCGACTCGGTGGCGGCCACGACGCGGCTGCGCGAGCTCTACGCGGCGCGCGGCGACGCGGCGGGCGCGATCGAGCTCCTGCAGCGCGAGATCGAGGCGGCCGAGGGGAGCAACCAGCGCGCGGCGCTGTGGGCGCAGGTCGCGCGGATCTACCGCGACCGCGTGAAGGACAAGGTCAAGGCGCGCGAGGCTGCGGAGAAGGCGCAGCTCCTCGACTCGACGCACGACGAGGCGGCGGCGCTGCTCGGCGAGCTGGCCTATGAAGAGGAGCGCTGGGCCGACGCCGTGAAGCTCCTCGCGAGCCGCGCGGCGAGGGCCAAGGAGCTCGGCCGCGAGGAGGGCCTCCCCCTCGCGCTGAAGTACGGTCAGGCGCTCGCGCGGTCGGGAGATGGAACGGCTGCGCTCGCGGCGTTCCGCACGGCCAAGGAGATCGCGCCCGAGGACCGCGACGTGCTGCTCTCGGTGGGCCACGCGGCCTGGGAGGCGGGCGCGTGGAGCGAGGCGGCGACGGTGTACTCCGACGCGCTGCGCGCCCACGGCAAGGACCTCGACAAGGACGCCAGGGTCGCAGCGCTCTTCGAACTCGCCGACGCGTCGAAGCGCGCGGGCAACGCCGCCGACGCGCTCAAGGCCGCGGTCGAGGCGCACGAGCTCGACCCGCAGAGCGCCAAGGTCATCGACCTCGCGTCGAGCCTCTACGGCGACGAGGGCCGCTGGGACGAGGTGGTGAAGCTCAAGCGTCGCCGCGTCGAGCTCGCGGTGAGCGAGCAGGATCGCTTCGACGGCAACCTGGAGCTCGGCGAGCTCCTCGCGACGAAGCTCGGCGAGAAGGCCAAGGCGGCGCGGGCCTACTCCGCGGCGCTGGAGATCAAGCCCGACGACCGCAAGCTCCTCACGCGCCTCATGCAGCTCTACTCCGACGAGAAGGACTGGGGTCGCCTCGTCGAGGTGGTGCTGCGCCTCGCGGATCTGCTCCAGGACCGCGCGCAGCTCGGCAAGTACTACCTCACCGCGGCGCAGCTCTGCGACGTGCACCTCGGCCGCGTCGACGAGGCGATCGACTACTACGAGTCGGCGCTCGAGCACGATCCGTCGCTGGAGCGCGCGCTCGAAGGCATCGCGAACCTGCGCGCGTCGAAGAGCGACTGGCAGGGCCTCGAGAAGAGCTACCGCAAGGTGCTCGGCAAGCTCCCCGAGTCGACGCCCAAGGCGGCGAGGGCGAGGCTCCACGGGCTCCTCGCGGCGCTCTACGAGGACAAGAACAAGCTCAACCAGGTCGCCGAGGCCGTGGCCGAGTACGAGAAGGCCATGGAGGTCGCGCCGGGCGAGGCGGACTACGGCGACAAGCTCGCCGAGCTCTACCTCTCGGACACGAAGCGCTACTTCGACCGCGCGGTGTCGACGCACCGCTCGCTGCTCGCGAAGAACCCCCTCAGGGTCGAGTCGCTCCACGCGCTGCGGAAGGTCTACACCGAGGTGCGCAAGCCCGACGAGGCGTGGTGCATGTGCCAGGCGCTCGTGAGCGTGAAGGGCGCCGAGCCCGAGGAGGAGAACTTCTTCAAGAAGTTCCGCACCGACAGGCCCGCGGCGGCGCAGGAGAAGCTCAACGACGAGCGCTGGGCGCGCGACCTCGTGCACCCGTGGCAGGACCCGCTCATCACCTCGCTCTTCGCCGTGATCACCCCCGCGGTGCTCAAGGCGCGCGCGCTGCCGATGAAGGACTTCGGTCTCACCGAGGCGAACCGCATCACGCCCTCCACGGATGAGCGCCAGATCGCGCAGACGATCCACTACGCCGCGGGCGTGCTCGGGCTGCCGACGCCGCCCGTGCACGTGCTCCCGTCGCACGACTCGGGGCTCAACTTCGCGGCCACCTCGCCGCCGTCGCTCTTTCTCGGCGCCACGGCGCTCGCGGGCGGACCCTCGAAGGCGCTCGCCTTCCTCGCGGGCGTGCGGCTCTCGTACTTCCGCGCGGGCCACCAGGTCCGGCAGATCATCCCGACGGGCACGGGGCTGCGCGCGTGGCTCTTCGCGGCGATCCGCGTGGTGCAGCCGTCGTTCCCCGTGGCCGCGGAGCTTCAGGCCCAGGTGGCCGACAACGTCGCGGTCATCAAGCCCCTCGTGACGGGCAACAACCTCGACGTGCTCACGTCGCTCGTGTCGAAGGTGCTCCAGAACGACGCCTCGCTCGACCTCAAGCGCTGGATGCTCGGCGTCGACCTCACGGCCGATCGCGCGGGCTTCCTGCTCTCGAACGACCTCGCGATGTCGCTCGCCGTGGTGCGCGCCTCGCCCGAGGATCAGTCGCTCGTTCCGCAGGCCGACCGCATCCGCGAGCTGCGCCACTACGCCACCAGCGAAGACTACTTCCGCCTGCGCCAGCGCCTCGGCATCGCCATGATCGTCGGCGAGAAGAAGTAGCCCGCGCTCCCACCCCCCCTCCCGCGGGGAGCGTCTCAGCTCCCCGCTACTTCACCACCGCCGCGAGCGCGTCGGGCGCCTTCGCCGTCATGTACTGGAGCTTCAGCTCCGCGAGGTTCGGGAGCTTCGTGAGGGGCTCCAGCGACGTGATCCCGTGGCACCCGCGGAGCGTGACGCGCGCGAGCTGCGGGGCGTGCGAGAGCGCCGTGAGGTCGAGGTCGTCGGCGCACACGTCGAGCGACAGCGATTTGAGCGAGACGCACTCCGAGAGCAGCGCTCCGAGGTTCTTGAGCGAGGCCGACGTGACGGCGAGGTGCTCGATGCGAGCGCGCGTCGTGAGCAGCGCGAGGTGATGCGACGCGGCCGCGCCCGCGAGCTCGACGCGACGCAGCGCCGTGAGACCCTTCGTGCCGCTGATCGCGAGGTCCGAGGGGAGGTGATCGAGCTCGACGCGTCGGAGCGCCGTGCAGCCCGAGAGGTCGACGCGGCGGAGCTTCGGAGCCCGGTCGATCGTGAGCGAGGTGAGCGCGGCGCAGTCCGTGAGCTCGAGCGCGAGCTCATCGTTCACGTAGTTGAGCTCCAGCGCGGTGAGCGTCGCGAGGCCGCGCAGCGCCTCGACGTGGCGGAGCGTCGTGGGTCGCGACACCCAGAGCCGCGAGAGGTTGGGCAGCTTCGCGAGCGCGCCGAGGTCGACGGGCCCCGCGTTGCCCCACCGGCTGCTCGGGCCGAGGTAGAGCGATCGCACGCCGTCTCGCAGCGCGCGCGCCGCGGTGGCCCCTTCGGGCGCGCGAGAGATCACCGCGAGGATCGCCGCTGTTTGAAAGGCGTTCGCGTGCTTCGTGGTGCCGAGGGCGGGCGGCGGGGTGAAGCCTCCGTGGCCGTTGGCGCGCGAGAGGTTGGTGGCGTCGGTCCACGTGGCGCCCGCGATCATCTCGTCGAAGAGCGTCGGGTCGTCGAGGGCCGCGAGGAGCTCGGCGCCCTGCTCGATGAGCTCGAGGTCCTTCGCGCTGAGCTGCGCTCGGATCGCGCTGAACTGCTTGCGAACGGCGGCGCCCTGGCCCTTCGGTCCGAGCACCATGCGCGGCTTCTGCGGCTCGTCGGGCGCGAAGGCGCGGTCCATGTCGGGGTCGCGCGCCCAGGTCACGGCGTGACGGTGCTCCTTCGGAATCGACTCGCGGGGACCGGCGGTCTCGACGAGCGCCACGCGTCGGAGGGTGGGGATCTTCCAGAGCGGTGACGCGTCGGCGAGGCGTGAATTGAAGCGTAGATCGAGCGAGACGAGCGACGGGAGCGACGCGAGCGCCTCGACGTCGTTCACGTCGGCCCCCGCGAGCGAGAGGCGCGTGAGGGCGTTCAGCGACGCGAGCGGCGTGAGGTCGGTGACCGTCTTCGCGGCCTTGATCGTGAGCGAGGTGAGCGCCGCGCAATTCTCGATTCCGCGGAGGTCCGCGAGCGCGGGCATCTCGACGACGACCTCGCGGAGCCGCGTGAGGCGCGACATCCACCCGAGGTCGCGCGTGGTGATCGTCTCGTCGGAGGACTGCGAGGTGAAGGGGTTCGCGCTGCGCTCGACGCGGAGCGTCTCGAGCGCGGCGCACGACGCCAGCGGCGAGAAGTCGGCGAGGCCGTTGTGCGTCGAGACCGTGAGGCTGCGGAGCGCGGTGAGGTCGCGCAGCGGCGCCATGTTGCGCACGGAAGAGCTCGTGAGGTCGAGGGTCTCGATGGGCAGCGTGCGGAGGGCCGTGAGGTCGGACACGGGCACATTGGTCAGGTCGAGCGCGCGCAGCGTCGCGATGGAGGCGAGGGGAGAGAGGTCCGTCGCGCTGTAGCAGCGGCTGAGGTTGAGCTCGTTGAGCGAGGGGTGACCGCGCAGCGGTTCGAGCGAGTGAACCGTCGACGACGACACGTCGAGGGCGCGGAGGGCGGTGAGCTTCGCGACGCCGTCGAGGCCGTGCGCGAGCCCCGACGCGGGGAGCGAGAGCGCGGTGACCGAGCGCGGGATGCCGAGCTTCGAGAGCGTGGCGTTGGCGAGCCCCGAGAGGCGGAGCTCGACGAGGCCCGAGAGGCCCGCGAGCGCGTCGTCGGCGAGCGGGGGCGTCTGATCGAGCGCGGTGAGCTTGCGGAGCGTGGGCCAGTCGCCGAGGGGCGGGAGCGGCCCCGCGCAGCGACGCAGCGTGAGCGATTCGACGGAGGCGCACGCGCGGAGCTCGCCGACGGCGTCGAGCGCGCACGCGTCGAGGGTGACCGCGCGGAGCTTCGTGAGCGACGCGAGCGCGTCGAGGCGCTGCGGGCTCATGGTCGAGAGCGCGAGCTCCGTGAGCGCCGTGTACGAGACGAGAAAGTCGAGCGGCAGCGACACGCCGGGGCGGAGCGCGCCGCCTGAGATGTGGAGCTTCGTCGACGCGCACAGGGCCTTCGCCGCGGGGACGCGGTCGTCGACGCGCGGCGCGAGGCGCAGGAGCGCGTGGTCGAGCCACGCCTGCTCGGGGCCGTTCTTGCCAGTGAAGTACGTCGACCGGGTGAGCGCCGGGAGGCCCACGGGGTCTTTGTCGGTTGCGGGCGCGGTGCCGACGCCGTCGAAGAGCGGCGCGAGCGCGTCGTCGGGCAGGGCGGCGAGCGCGTCGATCGCGGCGAGGGTCGCGTCGAGCGAACGTTCGAGGAGCCGACGACGGAGGGACTCAGCGGGTGATTTCGACGTGGCTTTCACGGCGCCCGACGGTACATCGAGATCGCCGCGGTGGAGCGCGCGACTACCAGTCTCCGCTCGACCCGCCGCAGTCCGACGAGCAGTCGCTGGAGGCGCAGTCGCTGGAGGCGCAGTCGCTGGAGGCGCAATCGCTGGAGGCGCAATCGCTGGAGGCGCAGTCGCTGGAGGTGTAGCCGCTCGACGACGCGTATCCGACGCTCGACGCGTCGTAGGAGTGCGACGCCACGACCCTGGCGCTCTCGACGGCAACGCGGGCGACGCGGAGCGCTTCGAGGGCGGTGACGAGCGAGACGAGGTCGTCGCCCTCGCGCTGGAGCTTGTCCGCGTCGTGGTGCGCCCGCTTGAGCGCGTCGATCTGCGCGCGCGTGGCCGCGGGGTGCGCCTGAACGAGCGCCGAGAGCTGCGTCGCCGTGAGCTCCGTCGAGAGCTCGGTGAGCTTCTTTTCTGCGGCCAGCAGCGTCTCGTGGCGCCGCCTGGGCGCGGTGGCGTCGTGGATCGCGCGGTCGACGTGGGCGTCGAGCCGTGAGAGCGCGCTGTGTCCCGCGGCGACGCTGTGCGGCCGCTCGAAATCGATCGTCGCGAGGAGCTCGGCGTGCTCCTTCGCGTAGCGCCCCGCGCGGAGCTCGGCCTCGAGGACGCGCTGCGTCTCGTCTTCGAAGCGCTCACCGGGCCAGCGCGACTGCATCGCGGCGATCGTCGCGCGGTTCTCAGCGATCAACTGGGGCATCGCGCGGATCTTCTCCGCGAGCACGGGGACGAGCCCGCGCGTGCTGGTCTCCCTGCGCTCCGCGTCGTCGAGGGGCGCGATCATCTCGCCGAACGTTCGGGTCACCGCGTCGATCTCGTCGGCCGCGCGGGCGCGGGTGAGCGACTTCGCGGCTTCGATCCTCGCGCGCAGCGGCGCGATGAGCGCTTCGACGGGGGCCTCCTTCATGTCCGTCGCGGCCTCGCGGTATCCGCCCGGGGCCTCCGCGGGGTCTGCGCCGAGCGCCAGCTTGGGGAATCGCGTCGCGAGGTCGCGGAACCTCCGCTCCTGGACTTCGAAGAACGCGAGCCCGTTCTCGCAGCGCGCGAGGGCCTCGGCGCGACGCTTTCGCGCACCCCAGAACGCGATTCCGAGTCCCACGCCCGCGACGGCGAGGCCGCCGATGGGCAGTCCGTCGTCGTGCGGCGCCTCGGGCG
>JBPOHC010001054.1:0-3721 GCA_052035985.1 Myxococcota bacterium
GCGCCGTCGCGGCCGTGACCAGCGCGCGCCCGACGCCCTTGCGACGCTTGCCCTCGCGTACGGCGACGCGGGAGATGAAGGCCGTGTCGGCGTGAACGACCACCCGCGCGCAGCCCACGGCGCGTCCATCGGGATCGACCGCGAGGAGGTGCGTGGCGTCGCGATCATCGCCGTCGGACTCGTCGTCGGGGGAGCGTCCGAGCTCGTCGCAGAAGACCTCTTCGCGCACCATCCAGACGCGCGCGAAGGAGTCGTCAGACCAGCGCACGCGCTCGACCGTCACCGCGGGTCTCTGCGCGAACACGGGAGATGCGCCGCCGTCGCCCTCGACGCGCGCGAGCTGCTCGGCGATGTCGTCGGTGAGCTCCGACCAGTACCGCTCGGCGCCGTAGTGCGGAAAGGCCCTCGGGAACGCCGGATCGTGCCAGCGGCGCGTGACCCACGCGGCGTAGTGGAGGTAGCGCAGCGCGCGCAGCGGCTCGACGAGGCGCAGCGTCGAGCGGTCGAAGGCGCGAAAGACCTCGTAGCCTTCGAGCACCACGTCGCGGCGATGCGCCCCCTCGTCGTCGTACGCCGGGACGAGCATCCAGAGGTCCTGCACGGGCGGCCCCGTGAGCATGTCGTCGAAGTCGAGGAAGAACGGCCCCGCGGCGCCCCACAGGAGGTTGCCCGGGTGACAGTCGCCGTGGATGCGGTGCACGTCGAGGTCTTCGAACCACGGACCGATGCGCGCGAAGAGCGCTTCAGAGACAGCTCTCAGCCGCGGCGCGAGCGTCGGAGGGAGCGTCGGCGCGGCGAGCAGCGTGGCGAGCGACTCGCGTCCGTAGCGCGCGACCGTGAGCGAGGCGCGATGCGGCGCGGCGCGCGAGGAGCCGACGGTGTGAATGCGCGCGAGGAGCCCGCCGAGGCGACGGAGCTGCTCCTCGGTGCACTCGTCGGGCACGCGTCCTCCCACGCGCGGAAAGAGCGCGCAGAGGATCGAGGTCCCTTCGACGTAGCGCGCGGTGGCGCCGTCGGGCAGCGCGATGGGCGCGGCGACGGGGATCTCCGCCGCCGCGAGGTCGGCGAGAAAGGTGTGCTCGTCGAGCACGGCGTCGACGCTCCATCGGCCCGGTCGATAGAACTTCGCGACGACGCGCGATCGGTCTTCTCGCTCGATCTCGTAGACCCTGTTCTCGAGGGAGTTCAGCGGATAGCAGAGCCCCGTGCACCGCACCCCGAGCGCCTCGACCGCGGAGAGAACCCGGTCGGGCGTGAGTGAGAAGAAGTCTTCGGTGCTCATCGCGCGAGACTGTCGCGAATCGAAGCGCGGCGAGCAAGCGCGACGGCGCCGCGTTCCCCGGTCGAACGACCTGCGCGTCCCTCTGCGGGGCGTCGACGGGGGAATTGCGGCGCGATCGGGCGCGGGCGATGTCAGCGGGTGCGGCGGCGGCGAGACTTCGCGGGCGCGGCGGCGATGGTCGCGTCTTGCGGCGTGAGCGGGGGGTGAACCCCGTCCGTGGGTGTCGCGATGGGCGTCGCGGCCTTGCGGGGCGTCGGCGCGCTTCGAACCTCGGCGACGAGCGAGGGAAAGCGCTCCGCGGCCGCCTCGGGGTTCGCCCGGAGGAAGTAGCGCCCGAGCTGCTGCATGTCGCCGTAGGCGCGCGAGAGGAGCGTCCAGATGCGCGCCGAGCGGCCCTTCCAGAGCTCGGCCTCCGAGGCGGAGCCCTCCGCGAGGGCGGCGATGATGCCCTCGGAGATCTTGCGCGCGTCGCGCTCGTCGGTGGCGCGGTAGTTCTTCGCGTCCGACGCGACCACCGTCGGCTGACGGCGGTACAGCTCCGAGAGCGTGAGGAGGTTGTTCGCAAGGCGGCTGTACCCGCGCGTCGGGACGACGCCCTGGACGACGGGCCACTCCGTCGCGTTCCCTTCGAACTGGTACTGCGCGAGCTTGAGCATCCGGCCGACGAGCTCTTCGCCCGCGGTGACCAGGTGCTCGGGCACGGCCGCGTCGCTGTCGGCTGACTCGGCCTGCATCTGCCGGTGACGCGCGTACCAGGCGGCGCCGGCGAGGCGCGAGACCTTCTCGACGATCTCGGGCTCGATCTCGCCGATGGCGGCCACGGCCGCGAAGCGCGCGAGCAGCCCCGCGGCGTCGGAGACCTCGCCGGTCACCCCGAGCGCCGTCACCGCGACGGCCTGGAGGTCGATGCGGGGCGTGACCACCAGCTCGGCCGGGACGGCGTCGACCATCGACTCCACCACGAGCCAGATCGCGAGCGAGCCCGGCGTCGGAGGCGACGTCGGACGCGCCACCCGGACGGCGTCCACCGTCACGGGCTGTTTCTTCCTCTCGTCTGACATATGCAGCGCTACCTCTCTCCGCCGTCGAGGGCGGTGGGTGAAACGAACCGTCTCGGCGTCGGTGAGGGACGTCCTTCGCCGTGACGAGCAGTTCATCGGCGGCGCAGGCAGAAGTCTTGAGCGAACTTCGGGAGCGCCCTCGTCGATTTCCGCGACGGGTCGAGCTCCTTGCGTCGCCGCGGCGGCGCGGTGGTACCGTCGCGACGTCGCCGAGGTTCCTGGCGTCGATCGAGGGGGGGTTTCGCACCGTGACCGCATCACCCGCGCGAGGCTCCCCGGACAGGACGGCAACTCCCTCTGCTCCGGCGCTCTCACCGGAAGGGCTCGCGCGCACGCTCGAAGACATCGCGGGGACCGCCTCCTCGATGGACGTGCGCTGGGCGCTGATCGGCGGGCTGGCGCTCGTTGCTCACGGCGTGCGACGACCGACGCGCGACGTCGACCTGTTGGTCCCTCTCCGCGACGTGTATCGGCTGGCGAAGGCGCTCAGCTCGACCGCGGGCTGGACGGCGCTCTCCTATCGCTCGCAGCGCCGTGACTTCGCGCCGGTCGCCGAGCCCGAGTTGCATCGGTTCGACGACGTGCTGCTCTTCTCGCTGCCTTGTGAACGGGTGATGTACACCCTGCGCGCGCCGTCGAGCGTTCTGGTGCAGCTCATCGCGGCGCAGCACCCCATCGAACGGGCGATGCTCGCCGACGCGGCGCCTCTCGTCGTGGGCGGAGTGGTCGCGCCGGTGGCTCCGCTCGGCGGCGTCTTGCTGGTCAAAGGAATCGTCGCACGCCCGAAGGACACCGCCGCCATCGAGCAGACCGCGGCGGAGGCGTCGAGGGCGTCGTTCGACGGCGCGGTCGAGTGGCTGCGCGGGCAGCACGGCGCGTGGGCCGTGTGGCTGGCATCGGTCGCGAGCGCAGCGGCGGCCCGCAGATGAACGACCTGCTCGGAATGTTGGACGGAGCCGCGCGTCGAGTGCGAGGAGCGCCGAGAGACCGAGGCGTGAACCTCCATGGACAATGCCCGCGATCGCGGTCGCGACAAGCGGGAAGGCACACCATCACCACCTCGCTGCGCCGCCGTCACCGCCGAAGCGGTTCGGGTGCGGCTCTTTTGCGACGGCGCGCGGCGTGACCCCATACCCCGCTTCCGCGCGCCCTTTCCCCGCCAGTTGCGGGGCAAGGGCTCCGTCGATCGCAATCGTAGGGCGATGACCGACGGCGTGCAGTTCGCCTGTGCACCACCGTCGCGAAGTGCAGGCACCCTCGGCCTCCGCAACGCGTTCACGCTTCAATCAACGGAGCCCTTGCCCCGCAACTGGCGGGGAAAGGGCGCGCGGAAGCGGGGTATGGGGTCACGCCGCGCCGTCGCAAAAGAGCCGCACCC
>JBPOHC010000411.1:0-4280 GCA_052035985.1 Myxococcota bacterium
TCGCGTCCGAGGGCCTCGCCGGGGTCGATGAAGCCGAGCGAGCGCCATCCCCCCTGGTGCGCGTACTCCACCGTGACGACCTCGCCTCCGCGGACGCTCTCGACCCAGGCGTCTTCCCTTGCGACGGCGAGGTCTCTGCGTCGCAGGGTCTCGAGGTCGACGACGCGCGCCTCACGGCCTCCATCGAGCACGCTCACCGCGTAACGCCCATTGCGGGCGAAGCACGCGGAGTCGATCCAGCCGTAGCGCGCGCCGAGGTCGAGCGCCTCTCCCGTCGAGCATCGCAGGAGCTCGATGCGCTGCGTGCCGTCGCCCTCCCACTCGTCGCCGCTCGCGACCTCTTCTGGCGCGACCGATCGCTCCGTCGCGACGAGCAGCACGCGGTCTCCGTCGGGGTGCACCGCGAAGGGCTCCCTCGGGCTCTCGTCGGCGGTGACGCGTCGAAGCGTCGCGCGTTCGAAACGCTCATCGAGCGAGGCGATCGCGACGCTCCCCTCGGTGTAGGCGCCGACGCGCAGCACGAGCTCGCCCGGTCCGAGCCAGAAGAGCGACGTGGGGAATCGCAACCCTCCCGCGACGATCCGCGCCTCGTCGGGGCGCGCCACGGGGATCAGCACCAGGGCCACGTCGCGCTCGTCTCCGTTCGCGAGTTCGACCGCGGCGACGAGGTGTCCGTCGGGGTGAAACGCGAGCTGCGAGCGGGCGCGAAGCGTGAGTCCGAGGGAGCGTCCGATCGCTGCGCAGTCGATGTCCGCGACGCGCTCGAGGGATGGCAGCGCGACGACGTGCGCGACCTCGTAGTCCGCGCCCTTGCAGTCGAAGGCTTCGGGGGCGGTGACGAGCGCGAGTCGTCCGTCGGCCGAGAAGCGCAGCGTAGGCATGTGCTGCGAGAGGTTGGGGAGCTCGCAGCGCGCGACCTCGCCGCCGTCGGGAGCCTCGTGAAGCGTGAGCGTCGAAGCGCGCTTCCGTCCGTCGCGCGCGACGAGGAGCGAGGTGGGAGATGGCCACGCGAGGGCGCGCACCACGTCGGGTCCGTCGAGCGTGAAGACCTCGTCTCCCGTGGCGCGGTCGTGGACGTAGACACGCTCACGGGCGACGAGGTCCGCGGTGGCCTCGCGTCGGCGGAGGAGCGCGACGAGGCGTCCGTCGGGTGACGTCGCGAAGAGCGCGACGGGCTGCGCTGTCAGGGGATCGGCCTTCACGCGGCCGAGGATACGTTCAGACCGGGGGGATGCGGTGCTCGCGCGTGCGCTCGTCGTCGTCGATGACGTGGCCTTCGCCCTGGTGCGGGCCTTGATCCTTCGAGCGGAAGAGCCCGTCGAGCGCGCGGAAGGGGAACGTGAGCACGCGGAAGATCCGCGCGAGGCGCGGCGAGTGGGCCCAGTCGTCGAAGATCGAGTAGACGACGGGCGTCGCGAGGAGCGTGAGGAGCAGCGAGAGCGTCTGGCCGCCGATCACCACGGAGCCCATGGCGCGGTTGGTTCCAGAGCCCGCGCCGGTGGAGATCGAGAGGGGGAGCATGCCCGCGACGAAGGCCACCGTGGTCATGAGGATGGGCCGCAGACGGTGACGGTTCGCGAGGATCACCGCGTCGGCGCGCGCCAGCCCCCTGCGCCGCAGGTCTCTCATGTGGTCGACCTGAAGAATGCTGTTCTTCTTCACGATGCCGAAGAGCACGAGGATGCCCAGCGTCGAGAAGATGTTCATCGACTGGCGGAGCACCACCAGCGAGAAGAGCGCGAAGGGCACCGCGAGGGGCAGCGAGATGAGAATGGTGACCGGGTGGATCCAGCTCTCGAACTGAGCCGCGAGCACCAGGTACATGAACACCAGCGAGAGGATGAACGCGAGGGCGAAGCTGGCGCCCGCGCGGCCGAGCTCCTTCGAGCGACCCGCGAGCTCCGCGGTGAAGCCCGCGTCCATGCGGACCTGATCGCGCGCCGCGTGGAACTGCTGGATCACCGCCGCCTCGGAGGTGCCCGGCGTCACGTTCGCGTAGATGGTCACCATGCGCTGACGGCCGAGGCGCTGGATCGAAGAGGGGCCCGTCGACTCGTGGAACTCCACCACGTCGGCGAGGCGCACACTGCGACCCGGCATGTTGGTGGGCACCGTCACCTGCTCGATGGCGCGCACCTGATCGCGCGCGTTCTCGTTGGCGCGGAGCCACACCTCGTACTGCTCGCCGCCCTCGTTGTAGGTGCTGACCTGAATGCCCGCGACGAGGGAGCGGAGCGTGGTGGCGATGTCGAGCGCGCTCACGCCGAGGTCCGCGGCGCGCGAGCGCTGGATGCGCACCGAGAGCTCGGGCTTGCCCACGACGAGGGTGGTGTCGGCGTCGACGACGCCGGGGATGCGCCGCACGTGGCCGAGCATCGCCTGCGCGTAGGTGGCGAGCTTGTCGAGGTCGGGGCCGCGGAGCACGTACTGGATCGCCGCGCTGTCAGCCGCGGAGCCGCTGCCGAAGGCGTTCACGGGGGTGACGCTCGCGCGGATGTCGAGGCTGCGGTAGTGCGGGAGGACCTCGTTGCGGACGCGGCCGATCATCTCCTGCTGGTCGGCGACGCGCGCGGCGGGCTCGACGAGGCGCACGAAGATCGACGCCTGGTTGGGGCCGCGGCCCGAGGGGTCGCCCTTGGGTGAGCCCGTGGTGCTCACGGTGAGCCGCACGCCGGGGAGCTGACGGATCTCCCTCGCCATGCGCTCGGCGAGGAGGCGCGTCTGTTCGAGGGAGGTGCCCTCGGGGGTGCGCACGTTGACGTCGAAGCGCGACTCGTCGTCGAGGGGGAGAAAGTTCTTCTGCACCGCCCTGGCGAGCGGCACGACGCTGGCGAAGGTCACGGCCATCGCGATGACCACGACCCAGCGGTGGTCCATCACGAAGGCGAGGGCGCGGAGGTACGTGCGCTCGACGATGCCGTAGATGCCGCCGCCGCCGTGGTGCGCCGCGGCGAACTCCTCGGGCACGCGGCGGGTGCCCGCGCGCCACTCGCGATACGCGGCCTTCTCGGCGAAGCGGGGCTCGGGCGCGGGGTCCTTCCACTCGGCGTCGAGGGGCTCGTCCTCGTTCTCGTCGGGGGGCACGAGCGAGGGGCGCCCCGTCGCGGCGAGCCAGCGCGACGAGAGCATCGGGGTGAGCGTGAACGACACGAGCAGCGACACGCCGATGGCGAACGACATCGTGAAGCCGAACGACTTCATGAAGCGCCCGACGATGCCGCCCATGAACGCCACGGGGAGGAACACCGCGATGAGCGACATCGTCGTGGCGAGCACGGCGAGGCCGATCTCACGCGTCGCGAGGACGGCCGCCCTGCGCGGGGCCATGCCCTTCTCGTCGATGAAGCGGAAGATGTTCTCGAGCACCACGATGGCGTCGTCGATGACGATGCCCACGGCGAGCGTGAGGGCGAGCAGGGTGATGATGTTGAGCGTGAGCCCCATCGCCTTGATGAGCGCGAAGGTGGCCACGATCGAGGTCGGGATCGCGAGCGCCGCGATGAGCGTCGAGCGCCCGTTCCAGAGGAAGAGCAGCACCACGAAGGCCGCCAGGAGGCCGCCGAAGAAGAGGTGCTCCTCGACGGCGTGGATGGCGTTTCGGATGAACTCGCTCTCGTCGCGCACGACCTCCATGCGGAAGCCCGGCGGCAGCGTCGGGCGGATCTCGTCGATGCGCTCCTGGAGGGCGTCGATGACCGCGAGTGTGTTGGTGCCCGACTGCTTGCGCACCGAGAGGATCACCACGTCGCGGCCGTTGAGCGACGCGATGGACGCGGGCTCGGCCTCGCCGTCTTCGGCGTGCCCCACGTCGCGGATGCGGATGGGGAGCCCCCCACGGGTCTGCACCACGAGCTCGTTGATCTCGTCGATGGACTGCACGCGCCCCTGCACGCGCAGCGAGACCGTGCGCGCGCCCTGGTTCACGTCGCCGCCCGGGATCTCGACGTTCTGCGTCGCGAGGCTGCGCTGCACGTCGACGACGGTGAGCCCGTACGACTGCAGCCGCTGCGGGTCGAGCACCACGTTCACCTGTCGCGCGCGCCCGCCGAGCACGGTCACGCCGCCGACGCCGTTGAGCGACTCGATCTGCCGCCGCACCCGGCGGTCGGCGTACTCGGTCACCTCGCGCACCGAGCGCGTGCCCGTCAGCGCGACGAGCATCACCGGCGCCGCGTCGGGGTCAGACCGCTCGACGCGCGGCTGCTGCACGTTCGACGGCAGGAGCGAGAGCGCGCGGTTCACGCGGTCGCGCACCTCCTGGGCGGCGACGGACGTGTCCT
>JBPOHC010000151.1:0-8443 GCA_052035985.1 Myxococcota bacterium
CGCGCGGGTCGCTGCGCTGCGTGCCGGTACGGGAGGGCGGCGGCCTTCTGGTCCTCGGCGTGCTCAAGCCGCGTCGAGCTCCATGCGCGCGCCTCCTTGTCGCGAGCTTCGGCTATGGCACCGACCCAAGCTTCGACACGAAGGGGATGTGTACGCTGGTCGCCTCGCAGACCCGCGTGCGTGTGCGCGTCGACCAGCGCGTGCTCGAGCGCGAAGACACCGAGGATCGCGACTTCATCACGGGCGTGCGCCGCTACCTTGAGGCGCTGCGAGAGCACACGATCTCCTCGACGCCGCGCTCGAAGTACGAGCTCGTCGAGCGCGCTCCGGTGCGGCTCCGTACTGCCGAGGGAGATGTATGGCCGCGCGCGTTCACGCGGCCTGGGACGCTGCTCGAGGTGCCGACTGGTGGGGAGCAGCTCAAGACGCTGCCGATCCTTGATATTTCGGACGACGGCGATGTGCTCACGATGGATGGAGACGACGATCGCGGGGAGCTACAGGAACAGGGAGAGCTGAAGGTTCGGCCCGGCGACGAGCCGCTGAGGCGTATGCGCGAAGCGCTCGACACAATCGCGATGGCCACGGACGAGGCGCACAGCCGGCTGCTCGCGGCGCTGACGCGACCCGAGTCGCTCCAGCCGTTGCTTGCGTCCGGCACGCCTGCGGTGGACGAGCAGACATCGCGCCAGCTCGAGGCGAAGGCCCTCGCGCTCAACACGCCCGACATCGCGCTCATCCACGGCCCTCCGGGCACGGGGAAGACGACCGTCATCTGTGGCATCGTCGAGGAGCTCGTGAAGCGCGGGCAGCGTGTGTTGCTCGTCGCGCCGACCCACGTCGCGCTCGACAACGTGCTCGAGCGCGTCGGTGATCGCCCCGGTGTCACGGCGATTCGCCTTGGCTCAGCGAACAACGTCGAGGAGCAGGCGCACCGCTTTCTCCTGCAGAACCGCGCCAAGGATCTGACCCATCATCTCGCCAAGGACCTGCGCGCTGCGACGAGCGACGTGCCCTCCGACGATCTGGTCGCTGCCGTCCAGCGTGAGTGGGCCGGCCGCATCGCGAACGATGACGAGGTCGGGGCGCTGCTCCTGCTGAACGCGAACCTCGTGTGCGCGACGCCTATCGGCATCGCGATGGCCCGCGAGTTTCGCGAGGTCGAGGTGGTCTTCGACGTGATGATCATCGACGAGGCCAGCAAGGCGACCATCACCGACTTCCTCGTGCCGGCCGCGCGCGCGCGGAAGTGGATCTTGGTCGGTGACCATCGTCAGCTCGCCCCGTACGTCGACCTCGGAGAGCTGGAGGCCGTGGTCTCTGAGCGCGTGAAGCGAGCAGGCGTCAAGGAGCCCGACCAGGACTGGGTTCGCGAGCTGAGCCTGCGGCTACGGCAGCACTTCGACAGCCGCATGCACCCCGACCCGGAGCGCGTGATCCACGCGTGGCGTGACCTCGTCGACGACCTGACGAAGCAGTTCGAGATCGACGACGCCACCTTCGACGAGCTGGTCGCTCTCGGTGCCAATCCTGAGAAGTGGCGTGAGGCGCATCGCGCGGCGTCTCGCGACCAGGGCGGGGACCGCGCGACGGTCCTTCGTCTCGGTGCCGAGCTCCTCGAGTTGCAGGCGCTCGCCCTCCGGAGCGTATTCGAACACCTGACGCGCCTCCCGCAGAGCCGGGCGGTGCGTCTCAACTTCCAGCACCGCATGGCTCCAGCGCTCGCTTCGTTCTCCTCGGAGCTCGTGTACGACGGTGACTTCCCGTCGGCGCCCGAGACCGCGAAGCTGGGCCTCGACATTCCGAGCCTCGAAGCGCCTGCGATTTGGATCGACACGGCGTACGCACCTGCCAACCGTCGCAACGAGTACCCGCGAGACGGCGACTGGTCGGGTGGCGACTACACAAGTCCGCTCGAGGTCGATGTCGCCGTCGAGCTCGTAGAGACCTGCGCTGCGTGGGCGGTCCAGAGTTGGCGCGGCGATCCACGAGAGCGTGGCCGTGGAGCCGACGCGCCGTTCGAGATCGGCGTCACGTCCTTCTACTTGAAGCAGGCACTCCACCTGCGGGACGCGATCTTCCGCAAGCTCGTGAGCGGCACCGATCCATGGCGGCGGCGGTGGAGGAGCCCGGCCGCGAACGGCGCACCGATCGACATTCACGTGAGCATCGTCGACAGGTTCCAGGGGCGGGAGAAGGACCTCATCATCCTCTGCACCACGCGAAGCAATCCGAAGGGGCGCCGAGGACACATCGACAACCTCAACCGGCTGAACGTCGCGGTGACGCGGGCACGTCACAAGCGGATCGTCATCGGCGACTCGACCACGCTCGCCGGACAGGAGGGCGGTCGACGAAGGCGGCCCGGTGACTTGCTGGTCCGTCTCTACGAGACCAGCGAGCACAAGAAGAAGTGGGGTCGCGCGCTGGGAGGTCGGTCGTGAGAGCGCCGGAGCTGAAGACCATCGCCGCTGGGCTCGTCGTTGCCGGTGCCCCTGGGCTGCCGACCGTCGTGCTTGCGCGCGAGGTGCCGCTCTTCGAGGTCGAGTTCGCGGCCCTCGAGTTTGCCGAGGAAGCGAAGCTCCCGTCGAGCGACTGGGCCGCGTTGGCGTTGGCCCGCGCGCTCGGTGAGATCTCGCCCGCTGATGTCGACGCATACCTCGGCCTTGGCGAAGCCGTGTCGGAGGGGCTCGTGCGCCGCCTGCTCGAAGAGGCCCTGCTCCAGGAGCGGTCCGATGAGAAGGCGGTCATGTCGCCGTACGCGGAAGAGCCCGGACTTGAAGGCTTCTTTCGGCGCCTCTTTGGCTCGAACGCGCCGCTCGTCGAGACTGTCGCGCCTCCGAGCCGCACGCCGACGGCTGCTCGCCAGGTTCGCGTGTCTCGTGCTTCCACGTCCCCGGTGTGCCGCCTGAGCCCGGGTGGCATCCAAGCGCTTGAACGCGGCGCAGTCGCTCAGCGTCGCGTGCGGCCCGCGCGCCTGCTCTTCCTCGCCGATCCTCTCCACTTTCTCGGCGTCATCGACGAGAAGCGGCAGCGCCATACGCAGCACCGTCGGGCCCCTCTGCTCGATCCCGAGCGCGTACCCGAGCCCTTCCGCATGCTCGACGCCACCTTCGCGTTGCCCCCGGAGGAGCGGCTTGCAGCGTGCGGCATCGAGAGCAGCATCCGTGGCTTCTCCGGGCGGTTCGTTGGCATCGTCCCCGGCGCGCAGTGGGAGGTCCGGCAGTTCGAGCGCAGAGGGAACAGGGGACGGGAGCTGCAAATGGCGTTGCTCGTCCTGGCAGCGTTCCCGTCTTCCGATGCGGAGGGGCTGCGCTGGCGCGCTTACCTGCGCCAGCAGGATCAGGCACAGGACTGTCCCCACATCGACGCCGCGCGCTTCCTTCAACACGAGCTGCGCTCGCTGCCCAGCCTCGTGGCCACGATCGAGGCCAGCGCCGCCTTGCTCGAGGCGGACAAGCTTCGTAGCGACGGCGCCTTCGAGCTTCGTTGTGAGGCTGCGCTTATGCCCAATCTCCTCGGCGAAGCAGACCGCCCCGACGACACATTCCTCCCGGCAGTGGTGCCCAAGTGGTGGGTCGGACTCCGCACGCACGCGCTGCCCTTCGACATCGAGGCGGGGCGGGCTGCCTTCCACGAGTTCCTTCGTCGTCGCGAGGCCGCGCTTCGGCAGGACTTCGATGGGACGTGCGCTGACGTCGCGGCGAGCCTCATCACGTACTGGGGGGAGAACCCCGGGCTGCCTTCAGCCGATGAGGCTGCCATCCAGCTGTGGGCACAGGCCGAGCTGCGCGCTGCGCTTTGCATGCGCCGGCGCCACCGGGACCTCGTCACGCCCTATGAGAACGAGGAGGCGCCGCGATGAGCGACGAGACGACAAGGCAGCACAGCGAACAGAACGTGCCCTCCCACACCGATAGCGCCGCTGCGACCGTTCACCTCGGTGAGCAGCGCGTGGCGGGCGTGGTCTTCGTGCCTGCCCCCGTTGCGCAACCGCGATCGCACCGAGTCCACGAGACGAGGCGCGCCGACATCATCCACGTCTCGACCGATGATCTGACGCGGACGGCTCACATCCGCCGCGCGCTTGTCGAGCAGATCGCCAGCGCGCAGCAGAAGGTCCTCTTCTGCAGCTTCCTCTTCGCCGATGAGGAGATCGTGCGCGCGCTCTGTGAAGCTGCGGAGCGGCTGCACGGCGGTGTCTACGTCCTCACGGCGCTCGGCAAACATCTTCGCGCGGAGGTGCTCGAGCCGGACTCCGAAGTCGACGCGAACACCCTGAAGCTGCAGGAGCGGGCCGCGCGCCACGAGGACCACCTGAAGCGGCTGGCCTGTTCGGGTGTGTGGCTGCGGAGCGCCGAAGACTGTCACGCGAAGTTCTGCGTGGTGGACGACGCGCGCGCGGTCGTCACGTCGGCGAACGCGACGCAGGAGGCATACGAGTCGAACCCCGAGGACGGCTTGGTGCTTCGAGAGGCCCGGGCTGCGCGAGAGTTGGGCCGGCTCTTCGCCCACGTCTGGCAGCACCTGGCGACGCTCGAGTCCACGCCGGGGGCTCGCCTCGACGTCCACTCGCTCCCCCCCGCGGACGTTCCGGCGTGGCGCGCACTCGCTGGGAACGAACAGATCCGTCCCGTGACGACGCTCCGGCGCGACGAGACGTCTCTTCGCGCCGCTGCCATCGAGGTCATCGACCGCGCGAAGGATCACCTCGTCATCGCGACCTACAGCTTCATGGGGATGGAGGATCATCCCATCGGTGCCGCCCTCGCTCGCGCTCTCAAGCGGAACGTCCGCCTCGACCTGCTCGTCCAGCCTCGAAACCACATCGAGGCCCAGCGCAAGTCGCTCGCGTGGCTGATGGGGCTCGCGCCCGACCGCGTTCGTCTCCACGGCCATCGACGCACGCACACGAAGTCCATCGTCGCGGATGGCCATGCCACGCTGCTGTGGACGGGAAACCTCGAATCCCGACACGGTTGGGACAACGGCATCGAGGTCGGCGTCATCGTTGACGACCACGGCGTCGCGTCGGCGGTGGCGGGGTGGACCACCGATGTCATGGCGCGCTGCACGCACGCCGCGATGAGCACACCCTCCACGCGCGAGCTTGTCGCGGCCGGGCAGCCGTCGGCGCTGTCGGGGGAGTGGTCGATCCACCTTCCGCCGGTCGCGCAGACGCCGATCGTGGTGCAGGCGCTGTCACGCAACCCGGTCGAGCTGCTCGAGGTGCAAGGGGGGCTGGTGCTTCGGTGTGCCGAGGAGCTGCTCCTCGACGCGCGGGTGGACAACGAGAAGCGCCGCATCGACGTCACGCGTACGCGCCGCGTGGAAGGGCTCGTCGGAGCGCGAAGCAAGGGATGGCTCTCCGACACTGTCCTTCGGGTCGTGTCTGCCCCAACGCCGAAGCCGGCGCCCGCCTCGCAGCAGCGGCCTCCGCAGCATCAGCGACGAGGAAAGACGGGCGGACGACGATGAAGACCACCATCTCCGTGTCGTGGGTGTCCTTCAACAACGACCCGTACGAGCGCGCCAAGGACGGCAGCTACCTTGAACGGGACGGCGAGAGGATCTCGGGACCGACCCTCGAGCTGCTCTTCAACGCGGCCTCTCCCGTCGCGAACCGCGTGAAGAAGCACTACGTCTTCGTGCGGCGCTCGGGGATGCCGGAGACGGGGGGAAGGCGTGTGCATCCGCGCGAAGCCGACGTCGCCGACGAGTTGGTCAAGGCCATCGAGGAGCGGAAGGGCGCGCCGGAGGTGAAGATCGTCTGGTGGGACACCGACGCGCCGCCGACAGATCACCGCGAGCTCTTTCTCTTCACGGCTCGCGCCCTCGCCGACATTCGGCGCGAGAACCAACGCGCGGACATCGTCATCAACATCAGCCCCGGCACACCGGCGGCGCAGACCGTGATGCTGCTCGCGCTCCAAGCACGGTTGGCAGGCAACGACGTTCGGGCGTTCCACGGCACGCCCCGGGACAAGCGGCGCGGGCCGAACGACGTCGTGCGTGAGGTGCCGTGGAACCTGCTCGCCGAGCTCGCGGCCACGCCCACCGAGATCGACGACGCGGGCACACGGCCTGCCGAGTGGAGCCTCGATCGTGCGCGCTCTCCGCGCCTGCGCGAGGTTGCGACGCTCGTGAACCAGTACGGAGGGGTTCCTTTCCCGGTGCTCATCATGGGCGCGCGAGGAACCGGCAAGACTGAGGTCGCGCGCAGGCTCCGCGAGGGCTTTCGCGAGTGGACGGCGCAGTCGCCGTCGAAGTGGGACTTCCACCTCAACTGCGCCGAGTTCCGAGGCGACGCGAACATGCTGCGGAGCGCGCTGTTCGGGCACGTGAAGGGGGCTCACAGCCAAGCGCTGAAGGACGAAGCCGGCCTCCTCGAGAAGGCGGCCGACGACTGCGTGTTTCTCGACGAGATCCACTGGATGGATCCGCAAGCTCAGGGCTTGTTGCTCGTCGCGCTCCAACGCAACGGGAGCATCCGTCGCGTCGGCGGAGACAAGTCGATCTCGGCAAAATTCAGGCTCATCGCGGCGACGAACCAGCCGCGCAGCATTCTCCGCGAGAGGCTCACGCCCGACTTCCTCGATCGCGTCTCGGACCTCGTCATCGAGCTTCCCGAGCTGCGAGACTGCCGCGACGACCTTGGCGACATCTGGAGGTCCGTCGTGCGTCGCGCGTGCGAGGAGTTGGTGCAGCGTGACCCTGCGCGCGCGATCGGAAGCGGCTCTGGCTCTGGGCGAGTCGACGATCTCGTTTCCGAGTACCAACCCCACCACGCCAAGATCGAGCGTGCGATCGGCGCCATGCGCCTCGCGGGCAACTACCGCGATCTTGAGAAGCTCGCGCGGAGGCTCCTCGTCGGTGGGCTCGCGAAGGGACGCTTCCTCTCGTTGAAGGACGAGCTGGTGCGCTCGGAGCTGGACCGCCTTCGCAATGAGGAGCGCGTCGACGCGGAGCAGGGGGCGGGCCCTGCAACGTCGCTCACCGACGAGTTGCCGACGGTGGCGCGCTGCGAAGATTACCTTCGCGAGGTTCGCGACGCTGGGACAGTGCTCCTCGGCCCGGCAGTGATCGACGAATGGGAGCGTCGGCTCCTGAAGGCGGCCCACGCAGTCGGTGGTAGCGGGGCGAAGGCGGCGGCGCTGCTCGGCATGAACCCCCGGACCTTCAACGCGAAGATGGAGAAGTGGGACACGGGAACGACCGCGGTGAACGGGAGCAGGCGGCGGCGTTCGACGTCGGACCTCGAATAGCCGGACTCCCCACGCTGAGCTCCCTCGCGGAGCGAGCCGGGGAGCGGGTGATCCACGGCGGCGGTGCGCGCCGGCATGCGTCAGGCGCACCCGACGTCGCTAGCGAGAATCACTGTTCTCGGCAGCTATCCGCCGGACGCGCCGACCAGTGCGGGGAGCGCGCCGTCGCGAAGGCGGTCGCGTAAGCTCGTGGGCCACGATCGCGACGAGGTGAGCGCGTGCATGCCAAGACACCGACCCGCAGCACGGTTCGCAAGCTGGCCCACGGCAAGCGACACAAGGACCTCGAAGAACTGCGCCCGGCAGTGCACGCGGCATGCTGGGAGGAACTGAGGCTGTGTCTGGGCCCTGGCCCGTGGGAATCGAAGCTTCAGACCCTCACGCGCTTCATCGCCGACCCCGACGACCGCGAGAAGAAGGCTCGGGTCTTCTTCGCGCGACTGCGCAGCGTGATGCTCGACATCGTTGCCATCGGTGAGGCCTACGAGGCCGAACAACGTCGCCTCTTGGATGCACTGGCCTGGGAGCCGACCAACGCGATCGCCACGGTAGCGCCCGGTGGTGAATGCGTCCGGCTCCTGAGCGGACTTGTGATGCCAGCGCTCCTGCCGATCATGAATCATCCGAAGATGGCTGTGCCTCGCGAGTGGTTCGACTTGCCCGAGAGCCAAGCCGACTACTCGAAGCTGTGCGAGATGGCAGAGAGGGACAAGAAGAAGGCACCGCGCTGGCAACTGCGCAAGCGATCGCGGCTTGTGGAATTGCTCGAAGCGCTGGACCTGCTCGATCTACCGCCGCGCTCCGACCCGCCGAACGAGTCGCGCTTCTTGTCCCCGCGCGAGTACGCTCTGATGAGCTTGATCCTGAACATCGGCGTGTTGGATGAGCCCACCATCATCAATGGGTACCTCAAGGGCCCCGGGATTTCCGTGGCGACGGTGGTTGGCCTCGAGGAAGAACGCATGCGAATGGCCCTCTCAAGGCACAGTCGGTGGGAGCGACGCGCGAAGGCGTGGAAGACGAAGAGACCGCGGCGAGGCCCGTAGGCCCCCACAGACGATCCCCCGTCACCTGTGGGCGGTGCGGAGCACGCGCACCGACGCCACCATCAGCGCCGTCGGCACGCTATTCACGGCGGAAGCCACACCCATCTCAAGGAGTCCCATGCCCTCGAACCT
>JBPOHC010000833.1:0-2021 GCA_052035985.1 Myxococcota bacterium
TCCCTTCGTGGGGATTCGCATCAAGTCGCTCTCGACGGAGACCACCGCGCGGGCCCTTCGAACGCTCGACCTCACGCTCACCGCGCTCGCGACGGAGACGGGAGGCGCGGTGCCTCCTCGCTTCGTCGTCACGCTGCCCAAGGTGGTGATCGCCGCGCAGGTCGAGGCGCTCTGCGACGCGCTCGACGCGCTCGAAGCAGATCTCTCGATCGCGCCCGGCGCCGTCGGCGTGGAGCTCATGGTCGAGACTCCGCAGTCGCTCTCGGTGCATCGCGGCGAGGCCGCGCTCAGGGCCTTCGTCGACGCGGCGCGGGGGCGCTGCGTGGCCGCGCACTTCGGCGCTTACGACTACACCGCAGCGTGCGGCGTGGCCGCGACCGATCAGTCGCTCTCGCATCCGTGGTGCGACCTCGCGCGGCACGCGATGATCACGTCGCTCGCGGGGACGGGCGTGCGGCTGAGCGATGGCGCCACCACGACGCTGCCGATCGCGCCGCACAAGGCTCCCTCGAGCGACCGCGAGCGCGACGAGAACCGCGACGCGGTGCATCGCGCGTGGTCGATCGCGCGCGCTGACGTCACGCGTGCGCTCTCGCAGGGCATCTATCAGGGGTGGGATCTTCACCCCGCGCAGCTCGTCTCGCGCTACGGGGCCGTGTACGACTTCTTTCTCCGCGGGATCGAGGCGTCGGGGCGACGGCTCCGTCACTTCGTCGCGCAGGCGGCGCGGGCCACGCAGGCGGGCGGAGGCTTCGACGACGCGGCCACGGGGCAGGCCCTCGTGAACTTCTTTCTCCGCGCGGTCGACGCGGGCGCGCTCACCGAGGCCGAGGCGTCGACGCACGCGGGCGTCTCTGTCGAAGCGCTCCGTACGCGGTCTTTCGCGGTGATCGCAGGCGCAACGCGATGACCGCCTCGCGCATCGTGCGGGCGCCCGGCGCGAAGGCGTGGGCCTCGCGTGACGCGGTGACCGTGCTCGCGCGCGACGGTCGCGCCCTGCGCTTCGAAGGGAACTCCGCCGACCTCGCGCTCGCCGTGTTCGAGTTCCTCGCGCTTCCGCGGACGGGCGACGAGGTGATCGCGCGGGTCGAGGCGCTCTCGGGCGAGCCGCTCGCGTCGACCGCGTCGCTCGATGAGCTCCTCGCGGCGCTCTCGGGCGTGGGGGCCACGACGGTGTGGCGAGACCGTTCGACACCGAACGACTCCGAGGGAACGCGCGTGGTGCTCGCCGTGAGCGGGGCCATCGCCGCCGCGTTCGCGCCCGCGCTGCTCACGCGCATGCTCGCCGCGAAGTGGGACGTGCGCCTCGTCGCCACCGAGAACGCGCTCCGCTTCGTGTCGCGTGAAGCCCTCGAAGCGATCGGCGCCACCGCGCTCATCGCGTCGCACTGGGATCGCACCGACCGCGCGCGGGCGCATCACATCGAGCTCGCGGAGTGGGCCGAGCTCATGGTCGTCTGCCCCGCCTCGGCGACGACGCTCTCTCGCATCGCGCGCGGCGATTGCGACGACGTGGTGAGCGCGACGGCCATCGCGACGAGGGCCCCCGTCGTGCTCGCGCCGTCGATGAACGTGGCGATGTACGGGTCACCCTCCGTCGAGCGGAACCTCTCGCAGCTCCGTGACGACGGGTTTCATCTCGTGGTCCCCGCGGCGGGCGTCGAGGTGGCACAGCGTCCCGATGCGCGAACGCCGATGATCGGCCCGGCTCCCTCCGTTGACGACGTGTTCGCCATCGCCTCGGCCATTCTCTCGCAGTCGCGACCGACGCTCCCGAGCGACGCGGCCTCGTGGGAGAAGCTCTACCAGACGCGCGATCTCCCCTGGAATCGCGAGGCTCCGGAGAATGACCTCGCCGTCGCGCTTCAGTGCGTGGCCTCCCGCGGCGCGCGCGCGCTCGATCTCGGAACGGGCAATGGAACCGTCGCCCTGCGGCTCTCTTCGCTCGGCTGTGAGGTCACCGCGACAGACCTCTCGCAGACCGCGCTCGACCGCGGACGCGCCGCTGACCCTTCGATCGC
>JBPOHC010000684.1:0-2814 GCA_052035985.1 Myxococcota bacterium
CGACGATGACCTCCGCGCAGAAGCGAAGCGACTCCTCGACGGCGAAGGCGCCGCTGACGGAAGCGTCTCGCGCTCGACTCACTGAGATCGTCGCGGAGCTCAAGCGGCGGGAGGCCGACCGCCTCGCCGCGCAACGCTTCGACTGGACGCGTTGCGGTCGCCCCGATCAACACGCGCCAGGGGGCTCGTGGCGGACGTGGCTCATCCTCGCAGGTCGAGGGTGGGGCAAGGCGCTCGCGCTCGACACTCCCATCCCCACCCCGACCGGGTGGACCACGATGGGAGAGTTGAGCGTCGGAGACGAAGTGTTCGACGAGCGCGGGAGGCCGACGCGAGTCACGTTCGCGACCGATGTTCAGCGCGACCGCGAGTGCTTCGCGGTCAGGTTCGACGACGGGTCTACGATCGTCGCCGACGCTGACCATCGGTGGCTCACCAGCGACAAGGCCGCACGCAAAGCCAAGTCGCGCGGCGGGTCTGCGCGGCCGACGGTGCGCACGACCCGCGAGATCGCGGCGTCGCTCATGGTCGGCAAGGAGCGCAACCACGCGGTCGACGTTGCCTCCCCGCTTGAACTCCCGGACGCGCCGCTCCCCATCGGGCCGTACACGCTTGGCGTGTGGCTCGGCGACGGCGACGCCAAGGCGGCGGTGATCACGCAGGGCGCAGACGATGCTGACGAACTGCGGTCGCTGCTGGTCGCCGACGGATCGCCGTGCGGCCCCGTGAAGCGAGACATGAGGTCATCCGCGCTGCGCTGGTCCATCGGCGCGAAGCCACCCGTTCGCGACGCTCGCGGCCGAATGGCCGACAACGGGAGCATCTACAGTGCGTTGCGCTCGCTCGGCGTTCTGTCGAACAAGCACATCCCGCAGGTCTACAAGCGCGCTTCGGTGGCGCAGCGCACCGCCCTGATGCAAGGGCTCATGGACACCGACGGGCACGCGGAGAGCGGTGGCAATGTCGAACTGACTCTGACGTGCGAAGCGCTAGCCCGCGACGCTTTCGAGGTCGTCGTCTCGCTCGGGTTCAAGGCGACGATCGCCGAGAGCGCCGCGAAGATCGATGGCCGCGAAGTGGGCCGACGGTGGCGCATCTCGTGGACGCCGCGGCGGCAGGTGTTCAGGCTTCAGCGCAAGGCGGAGCGGGTGCGCGATGGGCGCGCGCAAGCGGGTCGGACTTCACAGAGGTTCGTGGCCTCAGTCGACCCGGTGCCGTCCGTTCCGGTTCGATGCATCACAGTCGACTCTCCGTCGCACCTGTTCCTCGCGGGGCGGGCGATGATCCCGACTCACAATACCCGAACGGGCGCAGAGTGGGTGCGTGAGCAGGTGATGTTCCACGGCGCTCGACGCGTGGCCCTCGTGGCCCGCACCGCCGCCGACGTGCGCGACGTCATCGTCGAGGGCGAGAGCGGCATCCTCGCAATCTCGCCGCCGAGTGAGCGCCCGACGTGGGAACCCTCGCGGCGTCGTCTCACATGGCCGAACGGGGCCATCGCAACGACCTACAGCGCTGACGTGCCCGACCAACTCCGTGGGCCGCAGCATGACCTCGCGTGGTCAGACGAACTCGCGGCGTGGCAGTACCCCGACGCATGGACGCAGTTGCTCCTCGGGTTGCGTCTCGGACGTGACCCGCGCGTGGTGGTCACAACGACACCGCGCCCGACGCCGATCATCCGGCAACTCATCGCCTCGACGACAACGCACGTCACCCGCGGTCGCACGATGGACAACGCCGCGAACCTCGCGCCGCAGTTCCTCGACGCGGTGGTGCGGCAGTACGAGGGTACGCGTCTCGGACGGCAGGAACTCGACGGCGAAGTGCTCGACGACAACCCCGGCGCGATGTGGAAGCGCGAGAGCATCGACGCCTCGCGCGTCCGCACGGAGCCGCAGTTGCGCCGCGTCGTCGTCGGCGTTGACCCCGCGGTGACGTCGAACGCGTCGAGCGACGAGACGGGAATCGTCGTCGCTGGCATCGGCCACGACGGGCGCTTCTACGTGCTCGCAGACTACAGCGGGCGCTACTCGCCGGATCAATGGGCGTCTCGCGCCATCGAGGCGTACCGCACACACAAGGCTGACCGCATCGTCGCAGAGCGCAATCAGGGCGGCGACCTCGTGGAGCGAACGCTCCGCACGGTCGACCGCAACGCGGCGATCACCACCGTCCACGCGATGCGCGGGAAGGCGCTCCGAGCGGAACCGATCGCGGCGCTCTACGAGCAAGCGCGCGTCTCGCACGTTGGATCGCTCTCGATGCTCGAAGATCAGATGACCGCGTGGGACCCGGCGAGCGATGCGAAGTCGCCTGACCGCGTTGACGCGCTCGTGTACGCGATGACTGAACTCACGACGTCCGGCGCACGCACCGTCAACACCGCCGCCCCCGCCGCGATCCCCGTACGCATCGCCGAATCGTTCTAGTGCACGCACCTCAATCACCGATGCCGATGCTCGGCTCTCTGTCGCTGCTGGCGCAGATTGCTCCTGCACCATTTTACGACCGCTTCGCGCGCGTCGTCGGGTCGAGCCTCGGCCCCGACTACGTGACGCAGGCGCTCGCGCTCGCCGATCAAGGCTACCTGTGGACGCTCGCCGACCTCCTCGACGAGTGCCGCGAACGCGACCCGCACCTCCACGGCACGCTCCAGCGTCGCGAGATGCGCGTGTCGGGTGCGCCGTGGGAACTGCGGCCACCGGAGAACAGCGGCGACGAGGGCATTGAGGTTGCGCGGTGGGTCGACGAGAAGCTCCGCGGCATGGCGCCGACGACGGACGTAGGCCGCTCGTTCGCGGGCATGGTCGC
>JBPOHC010000013.1:0-2086 GCA_052035985.1 Myxococcota bacterium
ACGAGCGCGAGCGAGCGATCGTGTTGCAGGATCAAACGCCCGACGCCCTCGACCGTGGGCTGTGCGTACTCGACGGATCTGTGCCCGTAGCCATGCGCGCGAGCGGTCACGATGTCGTCGTCTCGCGTCACCTCGCACGCGACCCATTGCTCCGCGCCGCTCGCACGGTCGCGCAGAACGATGCCCCACGTTTCAGCGTCACTCATGCCCGACACTACGCACCCGCGCCGACGCTGTTACAGCGTCACCCGAGTCCGCGGAGGTGCGGCCACTCCTCACCGATGCGCGCGTGAAGGTCGGGGTAGTACCGACGCAACCACGCGATGCGCCCCGACGTGACGCCGTGCGTTGTCAGCCATCCGATGTTCGAGAGGTTCTCGCGCGTGAATCCCAGACCCTCGCAGTCGTACAACGGATGCCAAGGCAGACTGCGCGCTACAGCGTAGGCCCACACATCGACCGTCGACCACGACGCGAGCGGGCACGCGATCGTCAGACCGCGCGAGCGGTACACGGGACCGCGAGCGGCGAAGAGCGCGCGACGCGTGAGCGTCTCGTCTGCGCGCATCCCGAGCACCTGCGCCGCAACGCCGTTGTCGACGGACCATCGCGTGCCCTTGTCTCCCTTCGCGCGGTTCGTCACCTTGCGCGACGCCTCCGTCTCGCGGTCGCATCCGAGCCCGATCTCATGGAGCCAAGCGACGGTCTCGTCGAGCGTGCGCGACGGGGGCAGCGTCACCACGCGACCACGCGCCGCGAAGTGATCGACGACGTGATCCCCGCCCGGCATCTCGTACGCGCTTGCCATGTGCACCATCGTCACGGGTCCGAGGGTGTCGAGAGCGAGGTCGCACAACGGCACGCTGTCCGACCCCCATGACGTGAACACCGCCACGGCCTCGACGCCGCCCGCGATCTCGACGGCGGTGCGCAGGATCGACCGCGCGCGCTCCACTCTCGCGAGGTGCCCACGAGTGCGCGAGTGCATGAGGTAGCGGGCTCGGTCTTGCGGTTTCACGCGATCACCGGACACGCGGCGAGCGTCCGCACGCGCGGGTGCCAGAACGGATGCCGCACACCCACCGTTCGCAGCGTGCGTCCCGCCTCGACGGATGCGCCTGTGGCGACGGGCAACGGCCGCTCGCGCCACCGCGTCGCCGCGCTTTCGTCGCGCTCGACCGTCCACGCCTCGACATCGCCGAGCCCTCCGCTGCGACCGCGCCCAAGCGCGTGCGTCTCGCGCAGCAACGCCTCCAACCGCTCGCGGTCGGCGAGCGCGTACCACGTCAGCACGGGCGACGCCCACGCTGCGACGGGGATGTCGAGCGCCTTCCACGGCCCACCCGTGGTCTGCACCTTCGCGAGCGCCATCGCCTCGGGGTGCGGCTTCTTTCGGCGACGACGCACCACCTCCGCGGCGACGGGCGCGAGCACTGCGTCCGAGCATTGCGCGACACGCCAACCCGCGACGATCACGTCCGCGATCGGGACCGCGATGTCGACGTACTCGCCCTTGCGAACGCCCGCGAACGCTTCGGGCGGCGGTTCCCCCGTCACGAGCGCGACCACGACCCACGAAAGCGCGCCCTCAAGGCGCAACCCGGCGTCGCGGTCGAAGGCCACGGGGGAGCGCATCCACGCCGTCACGCGTAGGGGCTCCACACGGTCAGCGCGGGCGCTCCACGCATCACGCGCGGCATCGGCCCACGCGGGCGACGCGGTGACGAGAGGGAGCGTCACGCGCCCTCCCCGAAGTCGACGTCCGCGGGTGTCGCTGCGATGGGCTTCGGCCCCTTCTTCGCGCCCTTCTTCTCAGCCTTCGGTTCGGGCGCTGGCTTCGACGGCCCCACCGCCACGACGCCGCGGAGCACGTCGCGAATCTCCGACGCGTGCGCCGCGATGTGGTCGCGGTAGGGCTGCGGGTCGCCGATGGCGCCGTACCCGTCGGTCACGAAACCTCCGAGCCCGCGCGCGTTGCCCGCGCCCACAGCGCCCGACCGCACGAACAGGTCGACGACGTGAGCGAGCGCCGACACCGTGAGCGGAGAGAGGATGCGATCCTTCCCCGCGAGGGCGAGCGAGTGTG
>JBPOHC010000591.1:0-1859 GCA_052035985.1 Myxococcota bacterium
CCGAGCTCGATGAACTGCACACGCTCGTTGCGGCGCAAGCCGCGATCCTGACCGGCGTCGCGAACGCCCTCCGAGGCCTCGACCTGCGCGCGGCGAAGATGAAGCGCGAACTCGACGAGGCGAGGGCTTCGGCCCCCGCGAGCGACGGCCCAACGACGGACGGACTGAACCCTATGTACCTCGCTGACGCCGACTCAACGCTCCCCAACATCGCGCTGATGCGCTTGGCGACGTACTTCCGCGCCCGTGGCGTCCCCGTGCGGAAGCTCGTCCGTCCCGGCGATCGCCGGTCGTTGTGGGAGCCGATCGAGGACGTGTGGGGGTCGTCCATCTTCACGACCTCAACGCAGGAGCGGGCGGCGATCGAGCACGAATGGGGGCTGGTGCGGTGGGGCGGAACGGGCGTCAACGTCGCGTCGTCGCTCGCGGAAGTCGACCCGTCCCTGTCGGCCGAGGAGTGGGAGTCCGTCCCGCTCGACTACTCGCTCTACCCGAACTTTGCCCCGTCGATCGGCTTCCTCACGCGCGGCTGTCGGCTGCGGTGCGGGTTCTGCGTCGTGCCGCAGAAGGAAGGTCGCCCGCGTGCGGTGTCGACGGTCGACGCCGTGTGGCGCGGCGACGGTCACCCGAGGCACCTCCACCTTCTCGATAACGACGCCTTCGCGAAGCCGTTGCGGGACTTCTGGCGCGGCGCCGTCGAAGAGCTCAACGCGCGCAAGTTCAAGGTGTGCTTCTCGCAGGGGGTCAACCTGCGGTTGGTCGACGACGAGGCCGCCGCGATGCTCGCTAGCGTTTGCTACGTCGGCAACGACTTCGCGAAGCGCATCCTCTACACCGCTTGGGACAACCTGCGTGACGAGGGCATCTTCCGCGCTGGCGTGGAGCGGCTTCGGGCCGCCGGTGTGCCGCCGCATCGACTCCGCGTGTTCATGCTCGTGGGCTACCGCAAGGGCGAGACGTGGGACGAAGTGTTCTACCGCTTCGCGGAGCTCGTCGCGCTCGGGTGCGAGCCCTTCGTGATGGTGTTCGACGCCGCCGCGCGACCCGACCTCTGCGCCTTCCAACGCTGGTCAAATCGGTGGGCGTTCCGGTCGATTGCATGGCCCGACTACGCGCGCGATGGGACCTTTGATACGCGGATCGCGGGCGCCGCTCGCGCCGAGTCTGACGCGGCGTGGTTCCGCGTCATGGGAAGGATGCTCGCGCATGGGTAGCAAGGGGTATCAGACCGGGGCGCACGTCGTCTGTTGGGGCGGCTTCCTCCCCGGCCCCCGCAGCCGCTAATGCCCGGAGTATCCGCCGCTCGTCAACTGGAGGCGAAAACCGATGAACGCCGCAGCGCCGACGCCTCGCGCCGTCACCGCTCGCGCGTTCTTCCAAGGCGTTGTCGTGGGATGCCTCGTCGAGCTCGACGCGCGCCGCAAGCTCCCGCGCGGCGCCGTGCGCGCCCTCAAGATCACGCGCGCCTGGTTGGAGTTCAGCCCGTGAACTCCGCGGAAACCGCCACCCTCCTCGCGCACCTCGACCGCATCGCGACCGCGCTGGAGACGATCGCCACCAACACCACGCGCAGGCCGCGCCGCGCTTCGGCAACGCCCGCCGTCGACCCTCGACAACTTCCGCTCCCCGAGGCCGACACGGCGCCCACCGCAGCCCCGCAGACCGCACCGCGCGAGCCCGCGCGCGACCGTGGCCCCGAGGTCTGCACTGCGCGATGGACACGCTCGGTCGCCCGCCTCGACGCCCTGGTGCTCGACTGGATCGGCCGTGAGGTGCTCTCGCCGGATCTCGTCGCCGACGTCGCCGCCGAGGCTCGACGGCTCGCCGAGGAGCCGCAGCCGGCGTGCGACCTCGACGGG
>JBPOHC010000321.1:0-1986 GCA_052035985.1 Myxococcota bacterium
CCGAGCTCGATGAACTGCACACGCTCGTTGCGGCGCAAGCCGCGATCCTGACCGGCGTCGCGAACGCCCTCCGAGGCCTCGACCTGCGCGCGGCGAAGATGAAGCGCGAACTCGACGAGGCGAGGGCGGCGCTCATGTCGGATGCGGTCCCGTGCATGAACGGTCGCTGCGAGGAAAAGGCAACGCGGTGGGTGCACGATGGGTGGCTGGAGCGCCTCCGCTGCGACGCGTGCTCCGAGAGCATGATCGCGGCCGGGGCGACGTACCGTGACTTGGAGAAGGCCGCGGCGATCCGGGCTGCGATGCGCGCAGAGACCGGAGGCGACCGTGGCTGACCATGCGCGCCTCGGCGCTGAGATCCGCACGCGCCGCGAGTCCCTTGGCGTGACGCTGCGAGAGATGGCCCGCACCGTCGGCCTCTCGCCCTCGACGCTCTCGCTCGTGGAGCGCGGCGGGCCCGTGATCGGCGCCGACGCCCTCGGCGCCATCGCTGCAGAACTGCGCGTCGACGATGCAACGCGGGAGCGGTGGTTCGCTCTGAGCGGTCGACTGCCTGCCGACCTACTCGCGCTGCTCCTCGCACACCCGGAGCGATGGGGCGATGTGCGCGGCCTCTTCACCTGCGAGGTAACCGGCTGTGAAAGCAGACTCGCAACCGACACCGTAGGCCCCTGCGGCCTGCGTGTGTGCGACGGGTGCCGCGATCTGGTCAGGGCCCCGCAATCACGAGGCGACCGTGGGTGACCTCACGCCCGCCGCCCGCCGTGCTCTCGTCGCCCGGCTCGCTCGCGCTCTCGTCGCCGACGCGCGAGAGCAGGTGGCCCGTGAGCAGGCACCCGCCAACGACACCGCGCCTCCCGCGTCGCAGCCTGCCCGTGTACGGTCTCGCCCATGAGCCGCGCCGCGATCTACCTCCGTGTCTCCACCGACGAGCAGCGCGAGAGCCTCGACGCGCAGGAGCGCGGCGCGCGCCAGTGGTGCGAGCGTGGAGGTCACAGCGTCGTCGCCGTCTACCGCGACGAGGGTGTCTCAGGCGCCGAGTGGGCACAGCGCACGGGCGTGCAGCAACTCCGCGCGGGCGCCGCGGCGTCCCTGTGCGACCTCGTGGTGGTGCGCGACCTCGACCGTCTCGGACGCGACGCGATCCGCCTCCCTGAGCTGCTCTCGCACCTTCGCGATCACGACGTGCGCGTCGTCGAGTGGAGCACCGGGCAAGTCGTCGAGCTCGACGGGATGGCGCTGATCGTCGCGCAGCTCCGCGCGGGGCTCGCGCAGATCGAGCGAGAGCAGATCGCCCACCGCGTGCGCACGGCCCTCCGTGGCAAAGCGGAGCGCGGGCTCGTGGTGGGCGGCGAGGTCTACGGCTACAGCCGCGTCCGCTCCCCCGACGGCGTGCGCTACGTGATCGACGACGCCGAGGCCGCCATCGTGCGCGAGGTCTACCGACGCCACGCCGCGGGCGAGGGCCTCCGCGCGATCGTGCGCGACCTCAATCTTCGCGGTGTCCCCTCGCCCCGTGCTGGCACGCGCGGCACCGGCACATGGAGCCCCTCGGCGCTCCACGAGATCCTTCGCCGCGACCGATACCTCGGGGTCCTGCGATGGGGCGTCACGGGTTCGCGCTACCGCGGCGGTACGCGCGTGACGACCGCAGGCCGCGACGTCGTGGAGGTGCGCGACGAGACCCTCCGCGTGATCGACGACGAGACCTGGCGGGCGGTACGCGCCCTCGACGACACCGCCCGCGCCGCCGCCGACCGCACGCCGCTCCGACGCACGCGACACCTGCTCGTGGGCTACGCCGTCTGCGACGCGTGCGGCGGCCCCGTGGCGACCGCGCGCACCCGCGAGGGCCGCGAATCGGTCCCGGCGTACCTCTGCGCGTGGAGGCGCGACCGTGGCCCCGAGGTCTGCACTGCGCGATGGACACGCTCGGTCGCCCGCCTCGACGCCCTGGTGCTCGACTGGATCGGCCGTGAGGTGCTC
>JBPOHC010000903.1:0-13151 GCA_052035985.1 Myxococcota bacterium
CTCGCAGCGAGAGACGATCTCGACCGCGTCAACCCCCGAATAGCGGTCAGACTCAACTGGCGGGGAAAGGGCGCGCGGAAGCGGGGTATGGGGTCACGCCGCGCGCCGTCGCAAAAGAGCCGCACCCGTCTCAACACCCGGCTCGTGTCCTTGGATGCCGGTCGTCGGGCGGCGTGATCGCGGGGGTGGTCATCGCGACGAGCGGGACCGAGGCCCCGCTTCCAGGGACCGCGTTCGACGTGCAGACGCTCAGGATGCGGTAGCTCGCGCGCCTTCACATCAGGTTCTTCAGCACGACCACGAAGCCCACGGCGAGCGCCGCGCACGCGAGCACGCCGAGCTGGAGCGTGCGAGCGCCACGCGCGATGTCGTCGGTGAGCCCGTTCGTCTCGGCCACGCGCACCCGCGCGCCGAGCACGAAGTGAAGCGCCAGCATCACGATCGCCGCGGTGAGCTTTCCGTGGAACCACCCGAAGCGGAAGTACGCGCCGTGCACCACGCCGATCATTCCGAAGCCCGTGAGCGTCGCGACGCCCATCCACGGCGAGGCCACCGCGCGATAGATCTTGCGCGCCGTCGACGCGAGGCGGGCGCGGACCGCGTCGGACTCCCCGTCGGCCGCCGAGAGAACGCGCGTGATGCTCACGAGGCTCCCGACCCAGAAGAGAAGCGAGAAGACGTGCAGCGCGAGAAGGAGGATGCGGACCTTTTCCATGTCGGCCGCGTGCATAGCCGCACTGAGTTCGCGTGGCAATGGTTGCGCGCCGTCGATGCGATGGACTATTCAGTCGCCCGTGTTTCAAGGGCTCTCGCGACGCGGTCTCCTGGCGCTCCCGCTCGTGGCCGCGTGCCACCGCTTTCGTCGCGTCAACGAGGTCGTCTTCGGCGAGGTGGCCGCTCGCACGGGTGAGCGCGCGCTCTGGGGCGAGGACCTCCACCGCGGACTCGAGCTCGCCATCGCGCAGCACAACGCCCGCGGCGGCCTCAACGGTCGCGCCGTACGCCTCGCCGTCGCCGACGACGAGAGCCGCGACGAGCGCGCGGGCAACCTCGTCACGCGGCTCATCGACCGCGAGTCGGCCATCGTGATCTTCGGCGAGCTGTCGTCGACTGCGAGCGAGCGCGCGGCTCTCGCTGCGCAGCGACGCGGCGCCGTGTTCGTGTCTCCCGCGGCCACGCGGCGCGATGTCACGCGCGCGGGCGAGATGGTGTTTCGCACGGCGCTCCTCGACGCCGAGATGGCCTCGGCGCTCGCGCGCTTCTCGCGGCAGACGCTGCAACGGCGGCGCGCCGCGATCGTGTATCGGCGGAGCTCGCTCCTCAACGTGGGCATGGCCGACGAGTTCGCGCGGGCCTTTCGCGCGGGCGGCGGCGAGGTCGTTCTGCGCGACTCCTACGACATCGACGCCGACCTCGTGCGCCTCGTGGGGCGCGTGCGGGCCTCGGGCGCCGACGCCGTCTACGCGCCCGCCGACGCCGCCGACGCGGGACGCATGGCCGTCGCGATGCGCCAGGGACGCGTGAACGCGCAGCTCCTCGGATCCGACGGGTGGTCGAGCGGTGAGGTGCGTCGCTTCGCGCAGGAGGCCGCCGTGGGCGTGGTCTTTACCGACGCGTTCACGTACGCGTCGCCGCGGCCCGAGGTCGAGACCTTCGTGACCGCGTTTCGAGAGCGTCACCGCGCGCAGCCGGGCACCTTCGCGGCCCTCGGCTACGACGCCGCGCGGTGGGTGCTCCAGGCCGCTCAGCGCGTGCGTCAGCTCGACGCCAACACGCTGCGAGAGGCCCTCGTGGGGACGCGCCTCGACGACGCCGTCGCCAATCCGTTCTCGGTGGATGCGAGGCGATCGCTCACGCGGGCGGCGTGCGTGCTGCGGTACACGCGCGACGGCGTCGAGCTCGTCGGCACCATGAACCCGTAGCCGCCACCGCGAGCGCCCACGCGACGAGCGAGGGGGCGCGCGCGCGAGGCGTTCCCGCGGCGGAGCACGAGCAGCCGCCAGAGAGCTCATCGGGTACGAGCAGCGCGGCGTCGGGCTCGTCGGCGTCACGCGCGATCACATCGGGCGCAGACACATCGCGCACGATCACATCAGGCGCAGAGACATCGGGCGCAGACACATCGCGCACGGTCACATCGGGGATCGTCGCGTCGATCACAGGCACGTCGCGCACGAGGACATCAGGCGGCGGAGGAGGCGGTGGCGGAGGCGGTGGCGGAGGCGGCGGCGGAGGCGGCGGTGGCGGTGGCGGCGCGGGGGTGCAGCCTCCGCGGTGCGATCCCGCGGGCTCGGAGATGCTCGACGTGGGGAGCCCGCACGACGCGCAGATCTCGCTGCGGTTGGGGTACGCGAGCGCGATTCCTGTGTAGTGATCGGCCGATGGGGGATAGTGGACGTAGCCCCAGACGAGCTCCTGATAGGGGTAGTTTCCGCGGGTCTGCGCGGAGGCCACGCCGGGCGTTCGGAACTCTCGTCGCGACGCCGAGTACATCGGGTTGTTGGGGTTGTTGCGGAACGAGAACCCGTTGTAGCCCCACACGGGGAAGTACCAGTCTTCGATGGTCTGCGGGTCGTTGTTGCCGACGCACGGCGACGCGCGCCACTTGTCCGCGAGGATCGCCGCGCCGACGGAGACGTTATACGCGGCCGACGAGGCCACGCGGTTCGCGTCGTAGGCGCTCGTGTCGCCGCGGCGCATCCCGCTCGTGACCTGCGCGATGCCGTAGCCGCAGTCGAAGGAGATCACCGTCTGACCCGTGGAGCAGAACTGTCGCCAGTTCGACTCGGTCACGTAGATCGCCTTGAGCAGCACGCAGGGAAAGGTCACCTGCACCGTCGCGCGTCCGCCGCTGCCGCCGCACCAGCCGTTGCCCGAGCCCACCGTGGTGCGACCGCCGAAGTTCCACCCGAGCGAGCCGTAACGCGCAGGGCCCGCCGCGATCTGATCGAAGAGTGACGACATCGCCGCCACCGTGGGGTTGCTCCCCGACGCGGGCGCGACGCGACACGACGCACACGGCGGACACGCCGACCCGCCGCTGCACTGCGCGCTCGCCGTCGACGACGCGAGGAGCGCCGACGCGGCCGCTACGAACGAAGCCGCGGCCCTCACGGCGACACCGCCCGCGAGAAGCCCACGAACTCCGTGTACACCTCGGGTCTGTCGACCTCGATCGATCGGTGCGACACGCGGTCGTAGAGCCCGAGCACCTCGCGGTTCGGCGCGCGGTGACGGAGCGCGAGCCAGCGTCCGTCGTCGCTCTCACCGAGGGCCTCGTCGGCGCCGTCACCGAGCGGCGCGACGCGCTCGGGCATCTGTGGAAACTCACGCAGCACGCCGAGCCCACGATCGTCGGGCAGCGAGATCACGATGGCGCCGTCGCGAAGCATCCGAGGCATGAGGTGATCGCTCGTCGCGCGCCACCGCGTCTGGAGGCTCTCGGGCGAGCGCGCGGGGCCGTGCGCGGGGAGCGTGACGACCTCCCAGCTTCCCTCTCTCCGCTGGCTCGCGCGGACGAAGGCGACCTCGTCGTGCGCGGCGTCGTAAGAGAAGTCTCGCGCGAGGGCGTCCATCTGCGCGACGAGCGGGCGCGTCGAGCCCGTGACCACGTCGAGCGCGAAGAGCGCCGCCCCGCCCTCTCGCACGTGATAGACGAGCACCTCGTCGCCCTGCATCGCCGTCGCGAGGAACGCGATCATCCCGCGCCCGCTCCACACCGTTCGCGCGGCGCCGTTGGCGGGGTCGATCACATCGAGCGTGAGCTCATCGACGCGCTCTCGCAGCACGTGATCGACGAGGGAGGGGTCTTCACCGTCACGTCCGCGCTGCACGACCACGGCGCCTCGCGCGGTCACCGCGGCGCGCGACGCGTCGGTCAGGCCGCCCACGAGACGTCGCGGGGACGCACCGTCTTCGACGAGCCACAGGGCGCTCTCGTAGGTGCTGCCGTGTCGAGACTCGCGCTCCGCGGCCACGACGTAGACCGACGTGCGAGACGATGCGCGAGAGAGCGTCCCGCGTCGGGCCGAGCCTGCGACGTGGGTCACCGCGCCGAGCACGCGAGGTTGCGAACCCGTCGACGTCGCGCGCATCACCACGCGCGTCTCGGTGCCATCGGGCGCGCCTTCGAGGAGCACCACGGGCGGAGGCGCCACCTCGCGGCGAGGATCGGCGGGGGCCTCGGGGGCGCGCAGCGTCCACCACGCGAGCGCGCCTGCACACGCGACGGTCGCGACACCCGACGCAGAGCGGAGCTTCATGGCCGGGAGACTACCAGAGAGGCGACGTGGTCAGCGCCGTCCGCCCGCGCGTTCGAGGCGCTTCCACGCGCGCTCGTCGAGGGCGTCGTCGAGCACGCGCTCGAGGGCCTTGCGCAGCGGGTCGCTCGCGGAGCTCTCCACCGCCACGCGCACGCGGGTGAGGGCCTCGTCGCGTCGGTCTTCGATGGAGGCGAGCACCATGGCCGCGGCGGCGCGCTGCTCGGCGGGCGCCGAGGCGTCACCGAGCACGTCGAAGAGCTCCGCGTCGTCGAGGCATCGGTCGCGGTACACCCGCTCGGCCCGCGTGCGCGCCTTGAGCGCGTCGCGCCACACGTCGAAGGGGACGTCTCCCCTCGCGAGGAGCGCGCTCGTGCGGGCCGTGGCCTCCGCGGTGCGGTGCGCGGCGAGGGCGTCGCGGATGCGCTCGCCGAGCGCCTCGCGGCACCACCGGCCGATCGTGGGACCCTGAATCAAAAGCTCTTTTCCGCGGGTGAGGGCGAGCACCAGGCCGCGCTTCTCGTCGCGCACCGACTCGACCTCGCCCCACGGGACGAAGCGGTCTTCGACCTCGCCGCGCGCGGTGATGCCGTCGGCGCCGACGAGCACCTCCATCGTGTCGACGGGGCGGAGCATCACCACGGTGATCAGCGCCGTCGTCGCGAGTGGCAACAGCATCACCACGCCCGCCCACGGGAACACCATGAACGAGAACAGCGTGACGAGCGCGAGCATCAGCGCCGCGAAGCCCATCACGAAGGCCCCGAAGAACCACGCCATGCGCGCCCACGGGGAGCGCGTTTCAAAGAGCATCGCGCGCTGCGCAGCGCCCACGCCGGCGCGGTCGAGGAGCGCTCTCGCGGCCGCGGCGTCGTCGACCGTCGCGATGAGCTCGTCGCCGTCGTCGAAGCGGAGCACCACGCGCTGACCCTCGGCGACAGGATCGTGCCACCCCGCGAGGAGCGACGCGCGAGGGCGCTCCCACGCGACGCCGTCCGCGGGAATCCATCGCACCGACGAGGCACTGATCGTGAGCTCGCCCTGTCGCATGCGCACCGAGCGCGCCAGCGCGAAGGAGGCCACCGTGAGCGTCGCGAGGCTCGCGAACGCGATGGGATCGGCCGCGACGACGAAGAGCGGGAGGGCCGACACCGCGCCGAGGAGGCCCACGCGCCGCGCCGCGCGTCGCCGACGGACGCCTGCGACGACGGAGAGGGCATCGGTGCGCGCGGGCGAGGCCACCATCAACCGCAACACTAACGCCGCGCGCGTCCATTGACAGGCCCGCGGCGAACGAAGAAACGTACGCGCGCCATGAGAGCCATCGTCGTGAATTCACCGGGCGGCCCCGAGCGCATGGAGCTCGTCGACTTCGAACCTCCGACGCTCGGAGAGGCAGAGGCCCTCGTCGCCGTCGAGGCCGCGGGGGTGAACTTCATCGACATCTACCACCGCAGCGGCGTGTATCCGCTCGCGATGCCCGCGCGCATCGGACGCGAGGGCGCGGGCGTCGTGGTCGCCGTCGGACCGGGCGCGCCGCACATCCGCGAGGGCGAGCGCGTGGCCTGGTGCGACGTGACGGGCTCCTACGCGACGCACGTCGTGGCGCCTGTTTCAAAGCTGGTTCCGGTGCCCTCCGAGGTCGACGCGCGCACGGCCGCGGGGGTGATGCTCCAGGGGCTCACGGCGCACTACCTCACGCGCGGCGTGTACGCGCTCGAGCCCGGAGATACGTGTCTCGTGCACTCCGCCGCGGGCGGCGTGGGGCTGCTGCTCTGCCAGTTCGCGAAGGCTTGCGGCGCGCACGCGATCGGCGTGGTGTCGACGCCCGAGAAGGCCGCGCTCGCGAAGGCTCACGGCGCCGACGACGTGCTCGTCGTGAAGAGCGGCGCTCCCTTCTCGGCGGAGGTGCTCGCGCGCACGGAGGGAAAGGGCGTCGACGTGGTCTACGACGGCGTCGGCCGCGACACGTGGGAGGAGTCGCTGCGCTCCGTGCGGGCCCGCGGAATGCTCGTGCTGTATGGGCAATCGAGCGGACTCATCCCGCCCATCGACCCGCTGCTGCTCATGCAGCGAGGGTCGGTGTTCCTCACGCGGCCGAGCCTCTATCACTACACGGCCACGCGGTCGGAGCTCCTCGAGCGCGCGCGGGACGTCTTCTACGCCGTGGCGCGCGAGGGGCTGCGCGTCACGATCGGCGGTGAATTCCCGCTCGCCGACGCGGCCGAGGCGCACCGCAGGCTCGCTTCGCGCAGCACCACGGGCAAGCTCCTGCTCATCCCCTGAGGGATCTTTCATCGCGGCACTTCGCGTCGGTCTCTTGCATCGCGCGGGCGTTGCGGTAGGTGTCTCCCCCCGTGAGACACCTCTCAGCTTGCGTCTTCGTGACCCTCGCGCTCTCGGCCTGCGGTGACGAGACCCCCGTTCGCTTCACCGAGATCGACGCGACGCCCGCCGTCGACGCCCTCGACGCCGCCGACCCCGACGCGCCTGTCTCCTACGACACGCCCGCGCCCCTCGACCGCGGGACCGTCCCCACCGACATGCCCATCGGCGGGATGACCGTGGTCTACGCGCACTCGGACTCGGCGCTCTTCTCCGTCGATCCGTCGTCGCGCGCGGTGCGCATGGTGGGGATGTTCCGCTTTCCCACCGACGGCAACAACCACTCGATGACCGACCTCGCCGTCAACGCCGACGGAGAGATCACCGGCGTCACGCAAGACGCCCTCTACCGCATCGACCCCGACACCGCGGGCTGCACGCTGATCCGCTCGCTCCCCGCGACGGACCAGCGCGTCTTCGTGGGCCTCACGTGGGTGCCCGTGGGCGTTCTCGACCCCGCGCGCGAGGTGCTCCTCGGCGGCGCCACCGACGGCACCCTCTGGCGCATCGACCCCTCGACGGGCCGCACGGCCTCCGTCGGAGCGCTCTCGTCGGGGTGGGGAATCAGCGGCGACATGGTCTCGATCGCGGGCGCGGCCACCTACGCCACCGTGCGTCGCACCACGGGCACCAGCACCGCCGACACGCTCGTCACCCTCACCTTCACCACGTCGGGCACGAGCACCACCGCGCGCATGACCACCGTGGGCACCATCACGGGCTACCAGAGCATCTACGGCCTCGGGTACTGGCGCTCGACGCTCTACGGCTTCACCCGCGCGGGGCACCTCATCACCATCAACGTGCGCACGGGCGCGGGCACCGACGTCTCGATGCCCACGATGCAGTTCTCGGGCGCCGGCGTGACCACCGTCGCGCCCGTCGCCCCTCCCTGATCGGCTTCAGTTCGCGTTCGATTCGACTTCGAAGGGCCACGAGATCGTCGTGTCGCCCGTCGCGTCGGGCACCACCAGCGTCCACGACCTCATCTCGCGCGCGATGCACCTGCCCACGTCGCGCAGCGCGTCGGGACCCTGCGGCGTCGCCGACCTGACCGCGCCATCACGCGCGATCACGAGGTGCACCGTCACGCGCCCCTCGGCCTCGTCTTCGGCCGCGTCGATGCAGCGCTCGATCGCGTCGGAGTGCGCTCCCACGGCGCGCTCGACCACCTCGTCGGCGGAGTCCGTGGGGAGCGTCGCCTCGGTCTCTTCTTCGCCCGTCGCCTCTTGCGCTTGCGGTTCTTGCGTCGCCGGAGGCTCCCTCGTCGCCAGCGAGCGTGACGGCGTCGCCCTCGGCGCCGCGGCCTCGACGGCCTCGCGCGCTTCGCGTGCTTCGCTCTCCGCGTTTGCCGCGATGCGCCCGTGGTGCCTCTCTCGCGGGTCGCTCGGAACGGCTTCGCTCGCGGGGGCTTCATCGCTCGAAGGCGCGGCGGCGACGGGTTCAGGCGAACTCTCGGCGCCTCTCGCGTGCGCTCCGTGGACGCGTCCGCGGCGTCGGGGGCCGTCGTCGGGGATCACGAGCAGCGCGGTCTGCGAGGGCGTCTCGTCGGGCACGGCCGTGGCCATCGCGGCGATGTCGACGGCGGTCACGGCGGGCGCTGCGGCGGTCTGCGCGGGGGTGTGGGGGCGCGTCCAGGCGAAGGCGCCGAGCGAGAGGGTGGCGGCGATGATGGCTGCGGTGATCCATGCGCGCCGCGAGGGGCCGCGGGGGACGATGTCTCCCACGACCGGTGGAGATGGGTCTTCGTCGTCGTGCGCGGGGGCGTCGTTGTCGTTGTCAGGGCCGCGTGAGACGTCGATGCGGGGCGCTGCATCGAGCGCTTCGTCCTCGTCTTCGTGGTCGTATCGTTGCGCGTGCATCGTGAGCTCCTTGCTCTGCACAACGGCGGAGCGAAGCCGTCACTTGACGCTCGGCGCGCAGATGGAGGGCCTCGTCGTCGCCCGTCAGGAGCGGCAGATCGAGCCGGCGCAACTCTGCACGGGCGCGCACTGGGCGTTGCACGCGCCGCAGTGGTTGCGATCGTTCGCGGTGTTTCGGCACGCTTCGCCGCACAGGGTGAGTCCCGCGGCGCAGGGCGTCGGCGCGTCGCACGGGGGCTCGTTGAGCAGCCCGCAGTGGGTGCAACGCCCGCCGAGAGGAACGAAGTTGTCGTTGCAGGTGTAGACGCAGCGGCCGGCCTGACACCCGCGGGTTCCATTCTCGACGACCCTGCACGGGCCGCCGCAGGAGCCGGGGCCGCACCAGTCGGGGTCGCTCCTCGGGTCGGTGCAGCGCACGCCGTCGCAGATGCGCTGGTTGGGCGGGCACACGCACGCGCCGTTGACGCAGAACAGGGTGTCCGCGCAGAGCATCCCGCAGCCGCCGCAGTTGCGCGGGTCGTAGCGCGGATCGACGCAGGCGCCGCCGCAGCTCAACTGCCCCGAGGGGCAACCGCCCGAGTCGCGGGGGATGATCACGTCGATCGTCGCGTCGACGGAGGCGTCGACGGAGGCGTCAATCACGGGGTCGGCGCTGCCTCCGAGCACGAAGGTCTCGCGCACGCGCTCGCCGGGGATGAACCGCACCTGACGCGCGCGCCGTGCGATCTCGACGCCCTGCGAGCAGCCCGTCCGCGTGCGCCCGACCACCGTCACGCTGACGGGCTGAGAGAGGTCCTCGTCGCGTGGGACGATGCGAAAATCAAAGAGCCGCCTCGGCGGCACGCCCGCGGTGACCGGGGCCACCACGCGCTGCAGCGGGAGCCCGCGCGACTCGACCTCGATGCACACGCCCCGGATCTGCGCGTCGTTGTTGTAGGGCAGCGCGGAGTACACGCCGACCATGATGTCGGTCTCGTCCGTCGCGCAGGCCGCGAGCGAGAGCGCGACGAGCGCCGCGACGCGACGGCTCATGGCGAGGTCACCGCTTGAAAGGTGTACACGGGGTTGTCGACGGTGCGCGTGAGCTCCCACGTGAGCGCCACGGCGCCTCCGACGGCGACGGCGCCGATGATCGTCCAGAACCACCAGCGGTTGTAGATGGGTGTCGTCGCCGCGGTCTCTTCGCGCTCGAGCCTCGGGGTCAGACGCGTGAGCGCGCCGTCGCGCAGGGTGACGGCCACGCGCGAGGGGACGTACCCATCGGCCCGCACCTCCACGATGTGCCTTCCGGCGCCGAGGCGGGCCTCGACGGGGGTCTCTCCGCGGTCGCGTCCGTCGACGGTCACCGCGGCGTGCGCGACGGGGACCTCGATGCGCACCGCGCCCGTGTTCGAAGCCGTCGGTGTCACCTCGGGGCCGTACGGATCAGGCGCGAGTGGAACGGACCTCACGGGCTCTCGCGCGGGCACGCCGAGCGAGACCTCGATGACGTCGCGCGCGCCTTCGCCCACCTGCACCTCGCGTCGCACGGCCTGACCGTCGTTCGAGCGCACCTCGAGGACGTGCGTACCCGGGTCGAGCGCGAGGTCGGCGGTCCAGTTGGGGCGCGCGCGGCCGTCGATGGAGACCGACGACACGGCGCTCGCGGGCGTAACGCGCAGGGTGACGATGCCGAGGTGCGTGCGCAGTCGGCGCGTGGCGTCGGCGATGTACGTGACGTTCTGCGGCGGCATCGTCGAGGCGCAGTCGCTCTGGTAGCGCGCGAAGAGGTCGAGGCTGTCGGCGTAGCGGCGCGTCTGCTCGTACGCGACGGCGAGGTTGAACTGCGTCGAGCACCGCGGGAGCAGGCCGTACGAGAACTCGAGCTCGGCGATGGCCGTGGGGTAGCGGCCCGACTGCATCGCCGCGACGCCGCGCTGAAAGGCCTGGCGGGCCTGCTCCTCGGGCGACTCCTGCGCGAGGGCCGCGCGAGCGGAGAAGAGCAACACGAAGGCAACGCGCAGTCGCACTCAGAACTCCGTCTGGATCACGGGGGCACGGCCGTTGGGCGCCGGTCTCGCCGCGGGCCTCGGCGCGGGGGCGCGAGGCCGTGGGGCGGTCGCGCGAGACGCGCTCGGACGGCTCACCGCGGCGACGCGAGGCGCCGCGACGCGACGCTGCGGGGGCGCTTCGGCGACGGGCGCAGGCGGCGGGAGTTCCTGCGGGGTGACAGCGGCGACGACGGGGGGCGACGGCGCGGCGATCGGGGGAGGGGGCGCTGCGGGGCGTGGCGCGAGGGGCATCGGCTCGGTGCGCGCGACGGTCGCCGCGGGGCGCACGAGCGGCGGCGTGTGTCGAAGCTGGAGGCCCACGAGGATGCCCACCAGCACCGCCGCGACGCCCACCACCGCGGGGAGATACTTTCGCGGAGACCAGGGCTCGGGGAGCACGAGCTCGAGGGTCCGCGTGCTCGGGGTGATGGCGTTGTCGTGAGCGCTGTCTGAAGAAATGTCGGGGAGGATGGCGCGAACGCGCGAGAGCTTGATGGGCGCGGTCTCGTCGGGTGAGACCGCGGAGGGCGACCGCGCCGGGAGCGGGTGCTCCTCGGTGGCAAAGCGCGCGAGCGACGAGAGGTCGGGGATCTCGCCGAGGTCGGGCGACGACAGGGGGATCGCGCGCCACGCGACGGTGCCCTGGTAGCACTGGCAGTTGATCACCGCGGAGATGAACGCGGCCATCGTGGGCCAGCGGGCCTCGCGGTCGAGCTGTAGCGCGCGCGCCACCACGTCGGCGACGTCGCGCGGCAGCGAGGGGAGAACCTCGTCGACGCGCTGCGGAGGCCCTTCGAGGAGACGCTGCAAGAGCGCGGGGTGGCCCTCGACCTGATAGGGGAGCTGGCCCGTGAGCGTTTCGAAGAGCACCGCGCCCATCGACCAGATGTCGGCGCGCGCGTCGCAGTCGGTCTCGCCGCGCGCCTGCTCGGGAGACATGTAATCGAAGGTCCCCCAGATGGAGCCCGAGCGCGTGTTGGCGCGGCGCCGCGAGGGTTCGAAGTGCTTCGCGATGCCGAAATCAATGAGCTTGGGCACCGTGTTGCCCGAGCTGGTCTTCACGAGAAAGATGTTCTCGGGCTTGATGTCGCGGTGAATGATGCGCTGCTTGTGGGTCGCCACGAGCGCGCCCATGATGGGCACGAGCACCTCGAGCGCCTCGGCGGGCGCGAGGCGACGACCGGGGCACACGTCGAGGTGCGCGCGGAGGTTGGTGCCCTTGAGGTACCGCTGGACGATGTAGGGCGTGCCCGTGGCGGCGTCGACGTCGGCGTCGAAGACCTCGACGATGTTGTCGTGCTCGACCTTCGAGGCCGCGAGGGCCTCGCCGAGAAAGCGCCGCACGAGGTCTTTGTTCGTGAGGTACTCGGGCTTGAGGGTCTTCACGGCGAAGGGCTTGTTCCCGAGCTTGACGTTCTCGGCCAGGAACACGTTGCCCATCCCTCCGTCGCCGAGCATCTGGCGGAGGAGGTACTTGCCGTCGAGGATGTCGCCTTCCCTTGCCATCGTCTCCAGTGCGTCGTCTCTGAGAGGCAGAATCGGGGCGTCGGGGCGTCGCGAAAGAGCCTACCCCACAAGCCCGTGCCGAGAGAAGTTGCCGGGAACCCGTCGCCGACCTTTCGCCTGTCGGCGTTCGCGCGCTCACGCTTCCGTCGATTCCATTGCGAACGAACGGTTTTTGCATTGACGCGCGCGCACCCGAGCGACGACCCTCCGCGACCGCGAAAGGGAGTCGTACCAGTGATGCACACCATGTCTACCCGCCTCGGCCTCGTCGCCTGCCTCGTGGCCCTCGGATGCTCGAGCACCCCCGCTCCGCAGCCCGTGGCGCCCACCCCCGCACCCACGCCTGCGCCCACGCCCACGCCCGAGCCCACGCCCGCGCCGACGCCCGTGGCCGAGCCCACGCCCGAGCCCACGCCTGCGCCCCCCGCGGCCTTCGTGGCCAGCGCCGAGGACCACGCCGCGTGGCAGCACGCGACGACCGTCCTCGACTTCAACGCCCGCGCGAACTTCGGCGGCGGCGCCCTGCGTACGGGCTTCACGCCCGACCCCTGGCCCTTTCCCCTCTCGGCCGGCGGCGGTCGCAACCCCGTCGACGTCTCGTCGCTCAACATCCGCGACGCCCTCACGGGCGACGCCTGCACGCGCTCGAACGTGACCCGTCGCCCCGACTTCCACTTCACCTTCGCCGCGGGGACGACCTTCCCCCTCCTGCGCTTCTACGTGGTGACGGCGAACGGCGCCGACGCGACGCTGCTCATCAACGGCCCGAACACCGAGTGGCGCTGCAACGACGACCACCACCACGAGGGCTGGGGCAACCCCCTCGCCCGTGGTCGACTTCCACAACCCCCCGGCCGGTCGCTACGACATCTGGGTGGGCTCGTACGACGCTTCGCGCGGCAACCAGGCCCAGCTCTTCGTCACCGAGCTCGACTCGAACCACCCGTAGAGTCGCTGACTCGGGGGTGACCGCATCATCCCCGCAGCGCCGACGTCCCACAAATCCTACAAGCACCGGCGCGTGAGCGCCGAAGGGCGAACGCGAACGTCAACGGTCGTCGCGAGCGTGGGCTCCGATGCGCGCCCTCTCGCTTTGGCGATGGGTGGCG
>JBPOHC010000162.1:0-1729 GCA_052035985.1 Myxococcota bacterium
CAGTGGGGCGCCGCCGCGGGACGCATCTCGGTGCTCGGCGACCACACGTCGCTGCTGGTCTTCCGCACGCGCCTCGGGTCGTGATGTCACAAACGCCGGGCGCGTGAGCGCCCTGCGCCAACACAAACGTCCGCGAGTATCGCGACGTCGCGCGTGCGGGAGCTGGTTGCGTTCGTGTTGACCACGGGCGCTTACGCGCCCGGCTTGTGGCCGCTCGGCACGATCACAAAACCTCAGCGATCACCGCGACGTCGCGCGTACGAAGCTGGTCGGGGGCTGCTCGCGTTGGCGTTGACCGCGGGCGCTTACGCGCCCGGGTTGTTCAGCGCGTCGGGATCGCCGTCATCCGTTGCGCCCCCGTGGGTGCGGCTGGCGCTGCGGCAGCGGGCGCGGCGGTCGACTCTCCGACGGGGCCGCCCGTGAGGTGCGACATCTCTTCGGCGTAGCGATCACCGAGGCGGAGGAGCGCGCGCACCACGCCGCGGAACGCTCTGCGGTCGAAGTTCGAGTCGGTGTTGAGCACCGCGCCCAGACGCACCTCGCCCGTGCGCGTCGACCACTCGAACTTGCCGATGAGCATCTCCCAGTTCATCTCGGCGAGCCTGCGGAACGCCGCCGTCGCGTTGGCCGCGTCGCCCGGGAGCGTCGCGTAGTGGTCGAGGTACGCGTAGACCGTGTCGGTCTGGTCGCTGTACTCGAGCACCAGCGAGTAGCGCCTCGCCGCTGTGTTCACCGGCGCGCCGGGCGCGGGGAGCGCGGCCGTCACCACGCGGCAGGCGCCGACCTGCGCGTTCACCGCGGCGCACTGCGCGGTGATGCCCATGGCCTGAAGCTCCGCGCGGATCGGCGCCAGGTACCGTGGGTCGGTCTGCGCCGAGGCCAGCGTGGGCGCGAGCGAGAGCGCTGCGGCGAGCGGGAACGCGAGGCGAGCTGCGTTGCGGTGGTTCATCGGGCGCGCGAGGTGTTCGCACCGACGGCGCGCGAGGTCAACCACCTCCGCGGCAACACCCGCGCGATCTCTGCGCACGCGCCCGCAGGATCGTCGACTTCGAGGAGGCTCCTTCGAAGCGCCACGCCGTCGGCGCCCGCGCCGATCGCCGCGAGGGCGTCTTCGGCCGAGAGGATTCCACCGAGCGCGACGAAGGGGACGTCGGGTGCGAGAGCGCGGAGCATCGAAAAGCCCTCGCGACGGAGCGCCGGGCCCTTGCGTTCGACATCGCCGAAAGGGCTCAACAGAAGCACATCGCAGAAGGGCGCCGCCGCGCGGATCGACGCCTCGTCGTGCGTCGCCGCGGAGACCGTTATCGAGAAGCGTGCGCGCACCTCCGAAGCAGGGAGCGAGCGCCCCGTGAGATGGACGCCGTCTGTTTGGGAGAGCACCGCCACGTCGAGGCGGTCGCCGACGAAGAGCGTGCTGTCTGCGTCTGCGGTCACGTCACGGAGCGCGCGCGCGACGGAGAGGAGGGCGCGAGCGGAGGTTCCTTCGGGGCTGCGGAGCCAGACGCAGGCGGGGGTGCGCGCGACGACGTCGGAGACGCGGCGGATGAGCGACGTCGCCTCGGTGTGACCGAGGTCGGCGCAGAGCCAGAGCGAGGGGATCGGGGTCACTGCGACGGAGGCTGCGCGGCGAGCGACACGCGGGCGCGCTCGGCGAAGCGTGACGTGGGATAGCGCTCGATAACAAAGGTCAGCGTCGCGCGTCGGGCCTTCGCGTCGCCCTGCTGACCGA
>JBPOHC010000984.1:0-4215 GCA_052035985.1 Myxococcota bacterium
GGCCCTTCGTCGTCGACGTGCGCATCGACGGCCGCGAGCCCGCGCCTTGGATGAAGCGTATCAAGACCCTCATCGCCCAGGGCGCGAAGGGAAATACAGAAGACGGTTGAGCGGCGTTCGCGATCGCGTCACGAGTCGATTCCTGCGCTTCGCGTTGATCAGATGATGCGTGCACGCCAGATGGGTGCTGGGGCATCATCGTGCCATGGACGCCTCGCGGTTCCAGCCATACCTCCACGACCTGATCGCGGGGAGGCGCGAGGCGTGCCGACGGCACGTCGCGGCGCTGCTCGCCGATGGGGCGAGCCCGCGGGAGCTGTACATCGAGCTCTTTGGGGCGTCGCTCTACGAGGTGGGCGCGCGCTGGGAGCGCGGCGAGGTCTCCGTCGCGATCGAGCACATCGCCACGTCGATCACCGAGGAGCTGCTCGCGCTCACGTTCCCGCACGCCGCGCGGCGCGAGCCCGTGGGCCGCAAGGCCGTGGTGTCGTGCTCCGCCAACGAGTTCCACCAGATCGGCGGACGCATCGTCGCTGACAGCCTCGAGGCCGCGGGGTGGGACGTGCTCTTCGTCGGCTCGGGCGTCCCCGACGGCGACCTCGCCTCGCTCGTCGCGCGCGAGGCCCCCGACCTCGTGGCGCTCTCGGTCTCCGTGCGCGCCAACCTCCCGCGGCTCGTCGCGTCAGCGCGCGCTGTGAGGGTCGCGTGCCCTCGCGTCCCCATCATCCTCGGCGGTCAGGGGCTCAACGGAAACGGGGCCGCGTTCGTCCGCGACCTCGCGCTCTCAGGCGTGGCGTACGTCGACTCGCTCGAGGCGCTCGACGCGCTCGCCGCGAGCCTCGTGGCGCTCCGATGACCGACGGCGCCGACGCCGCGCTCGCCGCTCAGCTCCGCGGAGACCTCGCGGTCCTCTACCTCCGCCTCGACCGCGACGAGCGCGTGGTCGAGCTCAACCGCCACACGCGCGAAATCCTGGGCCCGCGGGCCGAGGGCGCCGAATTCCACTCGCTCGTCGTGAAGTTCGACCCCGCCGCCTCTCCGCTCGCGCAGCTCCGCGACGCCGCGGGGCCGAAGCGCCTGGACTTCATGACCGTCACGGGCCTGCCGCAGACCTACGCGTGCTCCGTCGTGCCGCTCGCCGACGGCGCGATCGTGGTCGGCGGCATCGACGCCGCCGAGCAGGCGCTCGTGCCCCGCGAGCTCGTGCTCAGCAACCAGGCGCTCTCGGCGATGACCCGAGAGCTTCAGCGCGCCAACGCCGAGCTCGCGCGCCTCGGCGCGCTCAAGAGCCGCTTCGTCGGCATGGCCGCCCACGACCTCCGCTCGCCGCTCACGTCGCTCATCCTCTACGTGTCGGTGCTCGAGGGCGACTTCGCCGACGACCCCACCACGCGCAGAGACCTCTCGACGATGCGCGCGACGGCGGAGTTCATGCGCCACATCATCGACGACTTCCTCGACGTGTCGATCATCGACGCGGGGCGCTTCGAACTCCACGCGACCGACGCGTGCCTCGACGACATCGTCGCCGCCGCGGCCCGCGTCGCCGCGCCCGTCGCGAGCCGCAAGGGCGTCTCCCTGATGGTCGAGCGGAGCGGCGGCGACACGCGCGCCCGCGTCGACGCGTCGAGGATCCAGCAGGTGGTGATGAACCTCGTCAACAACGCCGTGGAGCACTCGCCGTCGGGCGCCGCCGTGACGCTCTCGACGGGGAGCGAGGCGGGGCGGCGCTTCGTCCGCGTGCGCGACGAGGCCGGGGGCATCTCGCCGGAGCTGCGCGAGTGCCTCTTCAACGCCTATGTGCACGGCGGGTCGAAGTCGAGCGGCGCGCGCAGCGTCGGCCTCGGGCTCGCGATCGCGCGGCTCATCGTCGAGGCGCACCGCGGCGCGATCGAGGTGACCCCGTCGGAGGGCGGCAGCACGTTCACGGTGTTCGTCCCGGCGCCCGCGTGAGCCGTCATCGAGGCGTCGGTGCGCCGCGCGGAGAGGCGTTACGAGAGGCGGCGGGCGTAGTCTTCGACGGTGGTCTCGGGGCGCCCGAGCTCGTCCCACGTCGACTGCGCGAGGAAGGTCTCGGGGTAGCGGTTCAGCGCGTCGAGGAGCGTCGCGGTGAAGGCCATCGGCCGTGAGAACCACCCCACGGCCTTGAGGACCCACAGGGGGGCGGCCTTGAGCGCGAGGGGCTCCTTCGTGTACGCGGCGATGAAGCGTCGCGCGAGCGCGTCGGGCCGCAGCGCCTCGGGGCCCTGCGCGACGTAGACCCGGTTCTCGCTCGCGGGCAGCGCGAGGGCCTTGGCCACCATGCGCCCGTAGTCGTCGCCTGAGAGGTACCACATCGGGTGGAGCGCCTCGCCCGCGACGTTGATCGCGCCTCCGCGGCGCATCCCCCCGCGGAGGTTCTCGAAGAAGCTCGACGCGCGGAACACCGTGTAGGCGATGCCCGACTCGACGATGGCCTTCTCCGCGCGCTGCTTCTCGCGAAAGACCCACCACGAGAACCCGTCGCGCCCCTCCATGTCCTTCGCGAGGGGCGAGAGCGCGACGACGCGGCGGGTCCCCGCGGCGCGCGCGGCGTCGAGGATCACGCCGAGGCCCTCGCGCTCGGTCAGGCGATCGGACTCGCGCTCCGAGGGCTGGATCGCGAGGTTCAGATAGACGGCGTCTTGACCCGCGAGCGCCGCGCTCACCGAGGCCGCGTCGAAGACGTCGCCGCGCACTGCGCGGACCCCCGCGGGGAGCCCCTTGCCGTCTCCGCGCACGAGGGCGCTCACCTCGAAGCCCGCGGCGACGAGGGCGCGCGTCACGGGGAGGCCGAGCATCCCCGTGGCGCCGATGACCAGGACCTTTCGAATGGGGTTCATCTCGCTCGTCCTCTCTGGGGTCACGCGTCGGACTTCGCGGTGAGCTGCGCCATGAGCCCCATGGCGTTGGTGGTCTGCCACTCGCCGGTCACCTTGCCGCCCTTCACCTCGCGGATGAAGTGCCCCGTCGCCACGACGCGCCTGCCCGTCGCGGGGACGCCGAAGAAGGTCCCCTTGTGGGTCATCGCGTTGGTGTACTCGACGGCGACGAGGTCGCCCTCGGCGACGACGCGCGTGAAGGTCATCTGCATGTCGCCCATCGCGGCGCAGAGCGCGTCGCGCATGAAGGCGAGGTAGGCGCGCTTGTCGAGGGGCGGGCGCGCGTCGCCGACGTAGACGAAGCCGTCGTCGAGGAGCGCCTCGGCGAGGCTCCAGTCGCCGTTCATGATGGCCTTCGAGAGGTCGAGCGCGATGTCCTTGTTGGTGCTCATTCGGGGTTGCTCCTCGCGTGCTGCGGCGGGCGGCGCTGGTCTGTTTCGCCGCCGACGATCGGAACCCTAGCGACGCGCGTCGCACCGGGGGTCTCGCTCCTTTGTCCGATCGTCTCGCGGCGGAGACGACGCGTCTCGACGGCGTGTAGAACACCGCGCATGGACGTCATCGCAGAGTGGCTCAGCGCGGCGCGCGTGAGCGGGATGGTCTTCTCTCGCAGCGAGCTCACGGAGCCCTGGGGCTTCGTGTATCCCGGCGCGCCTCGCATCGCGTTTCACGTCATCGCGCGCGGCCGCGCGTGGCTGCGGCCCTCGCGGGGCCCCGCCGTGGCGCTCGGTCAGGGCGACGTCGTGCTGCTCGGCACGGGGCAGACCCACCGCGTCGCGTCGAGCCCCGAGGTCGACTGCGTGAGCATCATGGAGCACCTCGCGCAGAGCCCCCTGGGCGCGGATCGCACGCTGCGCCACGGCGGCGGAGGCGCTTCGGCCACGATGATCTGCGGCGCGTACAGCCTCGACGAGGCCAACGCGGGGGCGCTGCTCGGGCTGCTCCCCACGGTGGTGCACCTCCCCGCGTCGCTCGCGGAGTCGAGCCCCGTGCCCGCGACGCTGCAGCTCATGGTGCAGGAGATGGCGCGCGCCGAGCCCTCGGGCGACGCGATCATCGCGCGGCTCGTCGACGTGCTGCTGATCTACGTGCTCCGCGCGTGGAGCCAGTCGCGGCCCGAGGGGGGCCACGGGTGGCTCACGGCGCTGCGTGATCCGAGCCTGGCCTGCGCGCTCGCGCGCGTGCACGAGCACCCCGCGCGCGACTGGACGGTGGAGTCGCTCGCCGCCGAGGCGGGCACCTCGCGCGCGGTCTTCGCGCGGCGCTTCGCGACGCTGGTGGGCGAGGCCCCGCTGGCGTACGTGACGCGCTGGCG
>JBPOHC010001026.1:0-10957 GCA_052035985.1 Myxococcota bacterium
ACGTGTGCGCGCTCTCGGCCACGGGACGCGTTTATTGCTGGGGCTCCAACGAGAGCGCGCAGCTCGGCAACGGGTCGCCCGAGCGCCTCGACATCGCGGCTCCGATGACCCCCGTCTCGACCGCGCAGGGAGAGGTCACCGACGCCGTCTCCGTCGCGCTCGGAGGCGTCGACGACACGGCCGATCGCTTCGCCTGTCTGCTCCGCCGCAGCGGTCAGGTGTTGTGCTGGGGCGACGATCAGGAGGGCCAATCCGCCGGTCGCCTCGTGGAGCCCGACATGGCCAGCGCCGAGCGCGTTCGTCAGGCCGAGCGCGTCACGCCGATCGGCGCGAACTTCACGCGGATCTCCCTCGGCGACGCCCACGGCTGCGCGCTGCGCGACAACGGCGACGTGTGGTGCTGGGGCCTCGCGCGAAACGCGCAGACCGGCCGCGACCCCGCGGGCGACACCGTCGACGCGCGCGCCGTCGCGAGCCGACTGATGGGCCCGAGCGCGCACCTCGCAGCGGGCCAGCAGCACACGTGCAGCGCGACGCGCTCGGCCTCGGGACTCGCCGCGGCGGTGCAGTGCTGGGGCTCGAACGCGAACAGCCAGCTCGGGGTCTCGCCGCTCACGACGCAGATGGCGAGCATGCCGGTGCTGGTGCCGTAGTACCTTTCCACAGGGGACTTGAAGCGTTCAGGCGGCGGCGTCGTGAGCAACCTCCTCGCGCGCCTTCGCGAGCGGCCGGTAGACCCGACCGAGCTTCATCTCTCGCGCGTCGATGATGGCGTCGTTGCCGACGAGCCAGGCATCGAGGGCGTCGATGACGCGGTAGAGGCGTGTCGCGACGGGGTCGAACTCGGCGTGCTTGTGGCCGCTGAGGTGCACGGCGAGCTCCTCGGCTCAACGCTCGTTTCTGCTGATGGCGAGGTCGACGGAGGTGAGCACGCTGCGACTCCGCTGACGCGCGGCCCCGCGCTTCGACTCGAGGAGCGCGCCGCTCGGCCCCGAGGTCGAGGCGGCGCGACGCCTAACACTATCGCGCGTAACGTTTGAAGATGCGAGACTTCGACCAGAAGCTCCAGCGATGTCAAACCGCGAGTACGGAGTCGATCTTCGAGTGCGTATGGCGGCGTGCGAGGCGGGCAAGGGCACGCGGCACGAGGTGGCCGAGGACTTCGACGTGTCGGTCAACACGCCGGTCGGTTGGCGCAAGTTGCGGTCGGAGACGGGCACTCTCGGACCGCGACAGCACAGCGGAGGGAACCCCTCAAAGATCTAGGCGCGCGAGGAGCGGTGGCTGCGCGACTGGCTCCAGCAGCCTGACCTGCCCCTCTCGGAACTCGTCGACCGCTTCGCTCGCAAAGGCGTCGCGCTCTCGGCGATGGCCCTCAGCAGGGATCCGGCGGTCGCGTCGGAAGCGCATGAAATCACGGCATGACAACCGTCACGCGGCTCGCCCCTGTGGGCCCGGAGTTCCTGCTGCATCAGTGTCCTCGACGCGATGTCGAGCACGCCCTCCGCCTCGATTGACTGGGACCACCTGACCGAAAACCACGCCACGATCCTGGAGGCGAACTTCGCGCTCTATCAGCAGCGCGACCCCGCCACGCTCGGCTCGGGTGAGATCCTTCGATGGTTCCGCGAGCAGCGCCGTACCACTTCGGACTGACGACGGTGCGGTTACCTGCGGGCCCCACGCTCTTCGTCCACCTGTCGTGGCACAAGCCCGCCTCGCCGCTGCGCGACGCGCTCGAAGACCTGCTCGACGACGAGCAACGCCTCCGCTGGTGGCAGCGTCATGTGCGGCTGCACGTCTGGGATCGCGACGCCAACGGCGCTGCGGTGCTCGCGTGGGCGTTGGGCGATGGAGCTTCCGTACCTGACGATCGGTCGGACGCACGCCGACCGCTGGCGCTTCCGCTTGCCCACGAAGCGCAACGCGCTGGGTTCCCGATCGTGGTGCGGACTGATCGACGCCTCGACAGCGACGCGGACAACGGGCCGTGGGAGGTGGTGGTCCCCGCGGACGCGAAGGTTCCCGACGAGCGACGCGGGATCCGATTCCGCGCGGGCGTCGCGCCCGCGGAGACTGACCTGTCAGCGCTCAACGCGCTCTACAAATCGCGCTGGCCGTCGATGGAGAACGAGATCAAGGCGTTGCAGTCGCGCGGCTTCGGCCGCAACCGCACGCGTCGACTGGAGCGGACGACACGGCGCGGAGCCGACGGCCAACTGGAGCGTCTGCGTGAGTGCGAGCAATCGCTGCGATCGACGCTGCGCGAGGTCAGCGAGCGCCCGGTCTCGGGCGCAAACTTCGAGCGATTGGTAGGCGCGGGCCGGAAGGTCGTGGCGGTCTGTGCCGCGCAGACGAGGCTGACGCGCGAGGAGACGCTCAAACACGCGCGCCCTGCTGTCACCGCGGATCGACGCTCGAAACCCGTCGAGCGTCACTGACGCGGGCCCTGCGAAGCTTCTTCGGCATTTGGGAGGCGCCCGCCGCACACCGCCTCGCGCTCCCACCAGATCGCCGAGTCGAGGATCGCGTCGATGTCGTGCCGCGGCACCCAGCCGAGAGCGTCCTTCGCGCGCGCGCTGTCGGCGAGGAGCACCGGCGCATCGCCGTCGCGACGGGGGCCCGTGGGCGGTCGCCGCGAGACGCCCACGCGCTCGCACACTCGCTCGACGAGTTCGCGCACAGTCGTGCCCACTCCCGAGCCGAGGTTGAACCTCCCGCGCGCGTTGTCGCGCCCTTCGAACTGCGCGGCCAGGGCGCGGGCGTGCGCCCAGGCGAGGTCGTCGATGTGCACGTAGTCTCGCACGCAGGTGCCGTCGCGCGTGGGGTAGTCGGTCCCGAAGACCTTGAACTCGCCGCGCCCGAGGGCCCAGCGCAGGAGCCGCGGGATCGCGTGCGTCTCGGGGTCGTGCGCCTCGCCGATGTGCGCCTCGGGGTCGGCCCCCGCGGCGTTGAAGAACCTGAAGCACGTCGCGCGCACCTCGCCGCGCGCGTCTGCAGCGAGGATCGCGCGCTCAGCGAGCTGCTTGCTCGTCGCGTAGGGCGAGAGGGGCTCCTCGGGCATCCCCTCGCGCAGGGCGTCGCCGGGGCGCGAGGGGGCGGCGAAAATCGCGCACGTCGACGCGAAGGCGAGCGAGGGTACAGCCGCGGCATGCATCGCCGCGAGCACCGCGAGGGTGCCCCCGTGGTTCACGTCGAGAAACAGCGCGGGCTCGGCGAACGACTCGGGGATGGTGGCCAGCGCCGCGAGGTGACACACCGCGCGCGTCTGCCGCGACCGAAACACGCCCTCGAGGCCCGCGGCGTCGCGCACGTCGAGTTCGACGAGGTCGAGGTCGCGCGCGGCCCAGCGGTGCCCCTTCACGAGCGAGTCGATCACGGTGACCCGGGCGCCCATGCGCGCGAGGCGGTGCGCGACGGCGGAGCCGACGTACCCCGCGCCGCCGGTCACCGCCACCGAGACGCCGCGCAGGAGGTGCTCTACGTGCGAAGGTTCCATCGTTGGAACCTCGGATTTGTAGGCGAACGCCGGGAACGATGCGAGCATCATTTCGATGTGATTTGGGCGGCGCCCGAGGAGCGACGCCCTGGCCGAGCGCACGGTGCCCTCGGCGACGGTCTCGATGCCACCCCTCCATCGAGCCCAGGCCCGTCGCCCCAACGTGACCGCGCGCTACAGCCCCGTCGCGCGCTCGCAGAAGGCGTAGCGCGATTCACTTTGTTTCCGACAGGGGCTACGAGTAGCGTTGCGCTCTCCCCGATGCTCAAAGCTGAAGACGCGATCGCAGAGGGTCGCCAAGAGGTCGAACTATCGATCGTGATGCCGTGCCTCAACGAGGCCGAGACGCTGGAGCGCTGCATCGTCAAGGCGCGGGGCTACCTCGAACGGAGCGGCGTCCGCGGTGAGATCGTGGTGGGGGACAACGGCTCCACCGACGGGTCGCAAGATATCGCAAGGCGAGCCGGCGCCCGCGTTATCGACGTGCCCGTACGCGGGTATGGCGCGGCGCTGTTCCACGCGACGAGCGAGGCGCGAGGTCGGTACGTCATCATGGGAGACTCTGATGACAGCTACGACTTTTCAGACCTGACGGTCTTCGTGGAGAAGCTGCGCGAGGGCTTCGACCTTGTCATGGGTAATCGTTTCCGCGGAGGCATCATGCCTGGCGCGATGCCCTTCAAGAACCGCTACCTCGGCAACCCCGTTCTGTCGGGTATCGGTCGACTGTTCTTTCGTTGCCCGGCGGGTGACTTTCACTGCGGCATCCGCGGCTTCTCCGTCGACGCCTTCCGTCGAATGGACCTCCGCACCACGGGTATGGAGTACGCCTCGGAGATGGTCATCAAGGCCACCCTCGGGGGCATGCGGGTCTGCGAGGTGCCCACGAAGCTCTTCAAAGATGGAAGGAGCCGTCCACCGCACCTCCGCCCGTGGCGCGACGGTTGGGAGCTTCCTGAGAATTATCATTCCGATTCTATCGAGCGGAAATTTGCGGTAGAGCTCCGGGACGATGATGGAGACCGAAGATGCGTTGCGGACCCGTTTTGAGGCGCTGTCGCCAACGATGACGGAGGCCGAACTGCGTCGCTGGGCGGCAGCCGAAGCTCGGTCGCTGGGGTGGGGTGGGATCACGCTGGTGTCGGAGGTCACGGGCTTGTCGCGACCGCGCATCACGCGAGGGATCGCCGAGTTGGACGACCCGGAGCACACGGCGCTCGTTGCCGCCGGCGGTATCCGTCGGCCTGGCGCGGGCAGGCCCCGCGCGACGACCGCCCAACCGAAGCTCGCCGCGGCCCTCGACAGGCTGGTCTCGCCTGCCACGCGAGGTGATCCCGAGAGCCCGCTGAGGTGGACGAGCAAGAGTACCGAGCACCTGGCCGCAGCCCTTCAATCCCAGGGATTTTCGATCGGGGCGGACACCGTCGGCGCGATGCTCAAGGCGCAGAACTACAGCCTCCAAGCCCCGCGCAAGACGCTCGAAGGGGGAGAGCACCCCGACCGCGACGCGCAGTTCCAGTTCATCGCCTCTCGGACTGTGACGTTCCAGGCGGCCGGGCAGCCGGTGATCTCGGTCGACTGCAAGAAGAAGGAGCTGGTTGGGGAGTTCACGAACGGCGGGCGGGAGTGGCAGCCCAAGGGCCAGCCTGTCCCCGTGAACGTTTACGACTTCGTCGACGACGCCCTGTTCAAGGTCAATCCGTACGGGATCTACGATGTGGCCCGCAACGAGGCGTGGGTGAGCGTGGGGATCGACCACGACACGGCAGAGTTCGCCGTGGGGACGATCCGGCAGTGGTGGCGACGGATGGGACAGCCTCGCTACAAGGACGCGACGCGCCTGTACATCACGGCCGACGGGGGCGGCAGCAACGGGTCGCGCAACCGGCTGTGGAAGCGCGAGTTGCAGCGGTTGGCGGACGACACGGAGATGGAGATTCACGTGAGCCACCTGCCGCCGGGCACAAGCAAGTGGAACAAGATCGAGCACCGACTGTTCAGTCAGATCACGCTCAACTGGCGGGGCAAGCCGCTGAGCACGCTCGAAACTGTCGTCTCGCTGATCGGTGCGACGAAGACCTCGACGGGCCTCAAGGTGAAGGCCGCCGCCGATCAGAAGACCTACCGCACCGGCATCAAGGTGTCGGACGAGGAGGTCAAGGCGCTCAACCTCGCGAAGAACCCGTTCCATGGTGAGTGGAACTACGTCATCAAACCCCGCAAGAGCACGGGCAAGAAGTCGTAACGATAATTCACAGGAGGCTCCTTGGCGGCACCTTCGCTTCATGCTGCTGTACAGCCCGAACTGGCTTTTTCTCTATCCGGGGTTGTTCTGCATGATCGTGGGCATCACGCTCGGGCTCTGGCTGTGGACTGGCCCGAAGATCATCGGCCGCATCGGTCTCGACGTGCACACCCTGGTGTACGCTGCGTTCCTCGTGCTGCTCGGGTTTCACACGGTGCTGTTCGCGCTGCTGGCGCGCACGTACGCTGCACACGAGGGTCTCTTTCCCCAACCCGACTGGCTGACGCGTGCACAGAGGCACGTTCAGCTCGAGACGGGGGTGATCACCGGAGGCCTTCTCCTCGCGGCGGGCTTTGGGGGGTCGATCGTGGCCGTTCGAGGGTGGCAGGTGACGGGCTTCGGCGCGCTCTCTCCCTCCGAAGCGCTGCGCGTCGTGGTGCCTTCGGGCCTGCTCTTCACGCTCGGCGCAGAGGTGCTGCTGGGCAGCTTTCTACTCAGTTTGCTCGGTCTCGGGGTGCGGGCGGCCTCGTCGTCCCCCTCCGGCACCCGATAGGGACTCGAGCGCGGATCGGCGGGCGCCCACCGTCGCCGCACGTCAGGGCACTGAGAAGAGTTGCTAAGCGAGATCCAACCCATGACGACGCAAGACGCGCCTCTCGAAAGAAAGCACCGCCCGATGGCCTCTCACATCTCTTCAAACCGTGCCAAGATCGTGCGAAGCATCGCACCGCGCAACCTGATGCAACCCGCGACGGCGCTCTGGCGGGTCTACGAAATCGAAGCAGTGCACGACAATGTCACCTTCGAGGGACGCGTGCTCGATTTCGGCTGCGGTGACGGCTCCCTCTCCGCAGTGGTCTTCGGCGAATCCGTATCGCGGATCGATCTGATCGGGTTGGAGATCGACCCGACCGACGCGGATGCGGCACGGCGCTGCGGCCTCTATCAGTCCGTGCACACCGCCCCCGGAGACGCGATCCCCGAGGCTTCGGCCAGCTTCGTCATGGTGTTTTCGAACTCTGTGCTTGAGCACATCCCCGCGATCGAGCCCGTGCTGGCGGAGGTGTCTCGGGTGCTCAAGCCCGGCGGACGGTTCGTCTTCACGGTGCCGAGTGAGCAGTTTCACGCCTGCCTCCTCGGCGACGCGATCCCTACGAGGCTGTTCCGCAAGGGAGGCGAGTCGCACCGCGAAGTGATCGACCGGCGGCTCCAGCACTTTCGATACTGGTCTGAATCCGAGTGGCGCAGCTCCCTCGACGGGAACGGCATCGATGTCACCAGGGCTGTGCGTTACTTCCCGGTGAGGGCCGTGCAAGCCTGGGAGCGCATGTCAGCCTGGACCGGGGGCATCGCGTTCGAACTCTTCGGGCGCAAGACCCAGACCCGCGTAGCGCAGCGTCGCCTCCGCCTCGATCGGGTCGATGAGATCGTGCCCGACGGGACCCGCGCGAAGCTCCTCGAGACACTGCTCGGATCGAGCCTCTCGGAGCCGCAGCGCGTCACCGATGAGCTCTCGGGGGGGCTGCTGATCATCGCCACCAAGCGCTAGTCCGACGATGCGCGTGCTCGAAGTCACCCATTACATGCCGCCACACTCTGGCGGCATCGAGCAGGTCGCGGCGACCCTTACCTCGCGGCTCATCGATCGAGGCCACGACGTTCGCTGGATCTCGTCGGCCACCCCGCACGCCTCGGGTATCGAGCTCAACCTCGTGCGTGTGCGCGCGTGGAACGTGCTCGAAGAGCGACTCAGCGTGCCGTATCCGCTGTGGGGCCCCGACGCCCTGGTCGATCTGGCGCGAGAGGTCCGTCGCGCCGACGTGGTGCACGTGCACGATTGCCTGTACATGGGCTCTGTGGGGGCCGCCGTGGTGGCGCGCAGTCTGAAGAAGCCGCTGCTGCTGACGCAGCATGTGGGGTACGTACCGTTCGGCCGCGCCCTCGATGCGGTGCAGCGCGTCGCGTATCAGACCATCGGTCGAACGGTGCTCTCGCTCGCGAGTCGTCGCGTCGCCGTCAGCGCGCACGTGCCCGAATTCTTCGCGGAGATCGGCGTCGAGAGATCGTTCCGCGTCGTTCAGAACTCGATCGACGAGACGCGGTTTCGCCCGCGCTCGAACGACGCGCGGCGCTCGGCGCGCAAACGCTGGGGCGTGCCCGAAGTGGGGCGGGTGGCGCTCTTCGTCGGCAGGCTGGTTCCTAAGAAGGGCATCGCGAGCGTCGTGGCTGCGCAGCGAGCGCTCGCCCGCGAGGGTGTCACGTTGGTGGTGGTGGGCGACGGCCCGCTCGCCTCGCGGCTCGAAGGCTCACCCGCGACGCGACACATCCCGTGCGTCTCCCCCACGGAGATGCCTGAAGTCTACGCGATGGCCGACGTCTTCGTGTTGACGTCACGCGGGGAGGGTCTCCCGCTGAGCGTGCAGGAGGCCATGATGTGCGGTCTTCCGTCGATCGTCTCTACAGACCCGAGCTTTCGCGCAAACCTCGGAGGCGCTCCGGGGGTGTTCTTCACCGAGACTGTCGAAGAGGTCGTGTCCGCCGTGCTCAACTCGCAAAAGGGCCTCACGAGCGACGAGATCGCGGCCTGGGCGCGCGACCGCTGGGGCGGCGACAGGCTGATCAACACCTACGAGTCAATCCTGACTTCGCTGGCCACGGGAAACGAGGTTCTCTGATGCTCCGCGTCGCTTCGATCGGAATGGGATGGGTCTCCACGCACCGGCACATCCCCTCGCTCCTCCGACACCCTCGCGTGCGCCTGATCGGCGTGATCGACCGCAACGACCGGAAGGCCACCAGCGCGGCATCGAAGTTCGCCTGCCTCTCAGGCAACGACCTCGACGCGCCGTGGATGAAAGACGTCGACGCCGTGACCATCGGCACTCCGCCGGATACCCACTGCGAACTCGCCGTCGCGGCGCTCCAGCGCGGACTGCACGTGTTGACCGAGAAGCCCTTCGCGATGAGCCCCGCCGAGGCGCACCTCATGATCGACGCCGCGGAGAAGGCGGACAGAAACCTCTCCGTCGTGCACAACTTCCAGTTCGCCCGCTCGGTCATCGAGGCTCGCGCGCGCTTCGCGAGCGGCGCCGCTGGAGAGCTTCGCTCGGTGCTCGGGCTTCAGTTCTCCAATCACCAGCGGCGTTTGCCGGTCTGGTACAAGACCTTGCCCTGCGGGCTCTTCTACGATGAGGCCCCGCACCTGCTGTATCTGGCGAAGTCGTTTCTCGATGACTTCACAGTGACAAACGTCCACATCGCGCGGAGCCTCGATCCGCTGGACAACACCCCGCGGGCGGTGTCGATCAAGCACGACGCGGGGCGGGTCTCAGGCGCGCTCGAAATGTTCTTCAACGCGGCCCTGAGCGAGTGGCAGCTCGTGCTTATGGGCAGTCGAGAGACGCTCATCGCAGACATTTTTCGCGACATTCTTATCAAGCTGCCGAACGACCGACAACACGAGAGCCTCGACGTGATTCGCACCTCCGCGAGCACCGTGCTCGGACACCTCGCGGGCACCGTAACGAGCGGCGTGAAGCACATGAGCGGCACGCTCGACTACGGCAATGACGAGGTCATTCGACGCTGGGTCGAAGCGGTTGAGACGAGGCGCGATGCGCAAGGGATCAGCATGCGCGACGGGCTCGCGGTCGTCGAGGCGATGGGGCGCGTGCTCGAATGGGCGTAGCCGCCGCGCGAGAGGGCTCGCTCAGGGGCGCTCCAAGCGGCGCGTCGTTCGGAGCAACATCGCAGCCCCCGCCGCCGCCGAGAGCACGAGGGCGAGCGAGAGCGGGAGCGGGTCCGCCGGACGGAGCCCGAGGGGGATCGTCTGCATCCACACGGGCCACGGTCGTGGCGAGAAGAAGACCGCGAAGGAGCGCGTCCTCTCGGCAGCGTTCTCAGGTCGCGCGAAGCGGAGCGGGGCTGTCGTGACGATCGTGGGGTCCCACGTCGGCGAAAACAATCGCGTCTCGGCTGGAAGCGAGTCGAAGAAGACTGATTTCATCTCCCTCGGCCGAGAGAAGAGCGCAGAGCGCCGAAAGTACGAGCCCGGATCTCTAGCCCAGAAGAAGTCGTCGAGTCCTGCTTCATTGAAGAAGCGAAGATGGTCGACTGAGAGCGCCATCACTTGCACGACGACCGCCACAGCGATGAGCGCGTTGCGCGCCGCGCGATGTACCTGCGAAGGCTCCGCGAAGGGAGCGGCGATCGAGAGCAGGCCGAGAACAGGCACGAGATATCGAGGTCCCCACGACCAGTCTCCCGCCCAGAACGTCATCGATGACATGAGTGAGAGGTGCACCCCGGAGGCGGCAATGATGGCGAGCGACAGCCGGGGCCACGAACGCCACAGGCCACGCAAGCCGACGATTCCGAGCAAGACAGTGGGTGAGTACAGCACCACGCCCTTGCCGGGGCTGACAAGCAGTCCGGCGGCCCCGATGAGCGGGTTACCCCACACTGGGGGGTGGTGGGCCCTCACGGCGTCGGTGAGCTTGCCTGTAAAAAAAGGGTTTCCGAAACGATATGCGTTATAGGCGGCCCACATGAGCAGCCCGGTGGAAGCCCCCACCCCGAAGAGTGCGTAGCGTCGGTATCCCTCGCGCTTTTCATCGTTCTCACCGGAGGCCGACAGCGAGGCGAGCGCGAGTGCAGGGAGCACGAATCCGAACGCCTCTTGATAGAGGAAGAGGAGACCGCCCGCGACCCCCGCGACGAGAGCTCTACGCCGCGATCGCTGCTGGGCGCTTTGGTGCGCCATGAACAAAGAGAGCAACAACCAGAACGTGTGCTGCGTGTTGTCAAAGATCGAGCAGGCGGAAGGCCACACGAGCGACGCGAACGCAGCCACGAGCGTTCCACCGACCGCTCTCCTCGCCGAGAGGCCGAGCGTGAGCAGGAACCGACGCACCAGCGCAGCCACCCCCCCCCCGTAGATCGCAGACGTGAACGAGAACGCGATGTGCTCGAGCTGGTGCCTCGGATCGTTCCAGAGACGAGAGAGCAGCATGAGAGGTACCGCCGAAACCGACGCTCCCGGGCCGTACCCGGAGTAGAAAGCCCCACCGCGGCCGGGCACGGCGACGCCGCGTAGCCGCGTATCGGCGATGATTGGACGGCCAACGTCGACGATGTTTCGCGCGACCTCGTAGCGAACCTGCCCGTCGAAGAACTCGATCCGACCGGGACAGGTGAGCAGATACACCGACGTG
>JBPOHC010000469.1:0-2570 GCA_052035985.1 Myxococcota bacterium
ACCGAGAAGCGCAGCCGCGTGGTCGATCCCGCGGTGACGTCGATCACCTGCGCGGGCGCGTCGTACGTCGACGAGGCCACGCGGCAGCGCATCTGCGGGAGCGCGGTCACATCGGGCGTCGCGGTGACGTCAGGCGTCGCGGTGACGTCGCGCGCTGCGGTCACATCGGGTGTCGCGGTCACATCGGGCGTCGCGGTGATGTCGGGCGTCGCGGTGATGTCGGGCGTCGCGTCGGCGATCGCCGTGTCGTCCGACGCGTCGAGGGCGACGTCCGCGAGGGTCACGTCGTTGTCGTTGGAGTCCGTGGGCGCGACATCTTCGACGACGACGGTGGGCGGCTCGGGCGGCGTCGACCCGTCTTCTGCCACGGGCGCAGGGACCTCGACGACCTCGCCGGGCGTGCACCGGGCGAGCATCGCGGCGGTGAGAGACAGCAGCGTGCGTCGGAGGGAGTTCATGGCCACGGCGAAGTCGCTACCCCTTTCGTCGAGGTGAGTGAACACCATGACGGCGCCAGAAGACAGAGCCCTCGCCGCGCCCGACGTCGAGAACGCGCCCCCCGGCGCCCTTGAGTCGCTCGTCGAGCCGTAGTTCACTCCGCGCCACGATGCGTGTCCGCACGGCCTTCTTGACGTTCGCAGCCCTCGCCGCCGCGGGCTGCGGCGACGCGAACTCCACGACTGACGCGGCGCCCGATGTGCCCCTCGTGAGCCCCGACGGGGACCTCGACGCGCCCGATACGCCCGACGCGCTCGACGCTTCGATCGATCGAACGCCTCTCGACGCCACGGTCGACACCGCGAGCGACACCGCGAGCGACATCACCACCGACACCCCCGTGAGCGACATCGTGACCGATACGCCCGTCACGCCCGGCGCGTGCACGCAAGCCCGCGGCACCGGAACCGCCGCCACCGACCGCTGGGTCGAGGGATCGTCGATGACCACGGTCACCGTGCTCGACCCCTCGGCGTGCCCTCGCACCTACCAGCTCACGGCGACGGCGCCGCTGCGCGACGGTCAGCCCACGAACCCGCGCCGCGTCACCGAGCGCGCGGGCTTCTCGAACGTGCGCACGCGCAACGACCTCTTCGACGCGCTCTACGCGCTCGCCCACGACGAGGCGCGCGAGAACAGCGTCAGCGCGATCCGCGACGGCAGCTTCAACGACGGCGCGGGCATCGACTGCCCCGCGGGCGGATGCTTCGAAACGGGCCGCCTCTGGACCTACGTCTGGACCCGCGACACCTCGTACTCCGTCGACCTCGCGCTCGGCGCGCTCGACCCCACGCGCGCGCGCAATTCCCTTGAATTCAAGCTCTCCGACCGCCGCGGCGGGGGCATGCCCGAGGTCGTGCAAGACACCGGCACGGGCGGCTCGTACCCCGTCTCGACGGACCGCGTCGTGTGGGCGCTCGGCGCGACGGAGCTGCTGAAGCACCTCGACGGCGACGCGCGCACTGCCTTTCTCGGGCGCGCGTTCGAAGCGCTGCGCAACACCGTCGACCGCGACCGCGCCGTGATCTTCGACGCGACCGACGGGCTCTACCGCGGAGAGCACAGCTTCCTCGACTGGCGCGAGCAGAGCTATCCGGGCTGGACCGCGACGGACACGTCACACATCGGGATGTCGAAGTCGCTCTCGACCAACGTGCTCCACTACGCGGCGCTCGCGGCCGTCGCGAGCATGGCGACGGAGCGCGGAGACACGGCCTCGGCCACGCGCTACCAGGGCTTCGCCGACGCGCTTCGAACGGCCATTCGAACGCGCTTCTGGGACGCCGAAGCGCGACAGTTCAGGGCCTTCACCACGACGGGCCTCGACCCCGCCCCCGTGCGCCGGTGGGACCTCCTCGGCTCTGCGCTCGCGGTGCTTCACGGCGTCGCGGACGACGCGCAGTCGAGGGGCGTCGTCGAGACCTACCCCCACGCGGGCCGCGGCGGCGCCCCCGTGCTCTGGCCGCAGCAGCAGCAGACGGCGATCTATCACAACCGCGCGATGTGGCCCTTCGTCACCGCGTACTGGCTCCGCGCCGCGAGGCGGGTGCGCAACGACGCGGCCGTGAACCGCGGCGCCCTCGCGATGATGCGCGCCGCCGCGCTCAACCTCTCGAACCTGGAGAACCTCGAGTTCGTCACCGGCTCTCCGCGCGTCGAAGAGGGCGCCACCTCGGGCCCCGTGGTGAACTCGCAGCGCCAGCTCTGGAGCGTCGCGGGCTACCTCTCGCTCGTCCACGACGTGATCTTCGGCGTCGAGGTGGGCGCGCAGGGGCTCCGCGCGCGGCCGTACATCACGCGCGAGCTTCGCAACACGCTCTTCGCGAACGCCGACTCGATCGTGCTCAACGACTACGCGTACCGCGGGCGGCGCGTGACCGTGGTGGTCAACCTCCCGGCGCGCGGAGAGAGCCGCGCGGGCGCCTACGCCGTTGGGTCCGTGCGCCTCAACGGACGCGACGTCGGAGACGCCGTGCTCTCGACCGCGATGCTCTCGATGAGCAACACCGTGGAGGTCACGCTCACCGACGCGCCCGAGGCCGCGGCGACCATCCGTGACATCACCGACACGA
>JBPOHC010000594.1:0-1882 GCA_052035985.1 Myxococcota bacterium
GTTGCGACTGTCGCGCAGGTAGTCGAAGTGACAGAGGAGCTGCGTCACCGCCGCGTTGCTCGAGATCCCCTGGAGCGCTCCCTTGAACAGCGCGCGGTGATTGATCGCCGCGAGTGATGTGATGGCGTACGCGTCGTTCGCGAGTTGAGAGCGCCAGAAGTCAACGACCCAAGGCGGAGGCTCCTGTCCATTTTCGACGTGGCCGGGAATCCACTCAAACCACGAGCGGCGCGGGTCCCCGCCCGACTCCGCGCCGCGAGCGATCGCGTTCGACCATCGACCGCGAAACCTTCCATGCGACGCGGTAAGGTCGCCCTCGATCTTGCCGGGAGCGCCCTTGCGCCAGATGTCGCGCTCCACAGTCGCAAACTCGCGGCCGAAGAGCGATCGAATCGCGTCGAGGATGATCGTCTTGCCGGTGCCGTTCGCACCCGTGAGCAGCGTCACGTTGGCCGAGGTGTCACCGTCTGCGAGGAACTCGACGCTGGCCTCGTCGAAGGGGCCGATGTTCGTCAGCGAGAGCGAGTGCAGGCGCATTGCGCGTCGAGCATATCAGCCACCGCGCCTCCGCTGCGAGCAACGCGACCCGAGGGCCACGGCACGTCCTCACGCGGGCTTCGGCTCGCGCTTCTCCGTCGGCTCGATGGGCGTGTCATCACTCGCGCCCGGCGCCTTGCGCTGCGCGAGGCCCAGGCGGATCAGCAGGTCGCGACGCGTGATGAGCGTGCGCGCGATCTGCGACCACTCCTCGTAGAACGCGCGCGCGTCGCGGAGGCGGCTCGTCTGCTCGGCGGCGCTGAGCTGCTTCGCGTCGGAGATCGCGTCTTCGGTGAGCGCCTCGGCCTTGCGTACGAGCTTCCACACGCGCGACCGCTCGTCGGCGGTGATGCCGCGCTCGGAGAGCGTCGCGAGCGCGGCGTGATCGGCGGCCCGCGTCGCAGCGCGGTCGGGCGACGCTTCGAGCGCGTCGAGGCGCGCGAGGAACGTGTGCACGCCCACCACCGCGGCCACGCCGCGCGAAGCCTTCAGGTCCTGAAACACGAACGCGTGCTGCGCCGGGTGGCGATGCTTGAGCGACGCGTCGGCGATCGAGAAGGTGGGCTCGTCCCACGCGTCGATCTCGGCGATGGTCTCGGCCACGGCCGTGTCTTCGGTCTCGCTTCCCTCGACGAAGCCCGAGCAGGCGTGGAGGAGCTGCCACCCGCGGGCGTGCTCCTTCGCCGTGTAACCGCAGCCGCGGAGCGTCTCGCGTACCGCCTTCAGCGTGCCGATCCCGCGGAGCATGAGCATCAGCCGCACGGGCGTGGCGTCGAGCGTCTCAGCCCCGACGGTCACCGTGCTCTCGTCCTCCGCGAGCGAAGGGGGAACCACCGACGGCGTCGCCTTCGCGCGCTCGTTCGCCGTGACGGTCTGCGTGTCGCTCTTCAGCCTCGGGGTCTTCTTCGTCTTCGACATCAATCACCTCGTGGACGGAGGCGCTTTCCACGGCGTGTGCCGACGATGTTTTCGCCGTCCATGCGGCTTTGCGCGGGCTCCGTGAGGCGAAGCGAATGAACGTCGAAGCTCCGCGCGCGGAGCGTCAACTTCTGCGAACAGGGGTGTCAGATTTGACGGTGCTGGGGGCGATCGACGCGTTTGGGGGCGCCGGGTGCCAGCGCGAAGGCTTCGGCCGTCACCGCGGAGGCCATCGGCGACACCGCGGAGGCAATTTCCGCGCGATTGCGGGCCATCTGAGGCGCGACGGAGGCCAGCGGGAACGCGTGCGAGGGCCATCGACGCGGCTGAGAGGGCGATCGACGCGAGGTTTTGTGCTCCGCGGTCGCGTCGAGGGGCTCCGCAGCGGCGTCGATGGGCTTCGCGGTGGTGGCGATGGGCTTCGCGT
>JBPOHC010000016.1:0-1625 GCA_052035985.1 Myxococcota bacterium
CTGTGAGCGCGGGCTACGCGGCGGCGGTCGCCTTCGCCGCGCGAGCCTTCGCGGGGCGCGGGACGTAGATCACGCCGACGCACGGCACGATCACAGCGCGGACGGCGCGGCGCCACGCGGCGAGACCGTCGGCGTCGGTCGCGGGGATCTCGGCGCGGGCGGCCACGAGCGAGGCGAGCACATCGCAGGCATCGGCCGACGACTCCACGCACTCCAACACCTCGTCGATGGTGCGGTGATCGCGAGCCGCGCGGCGCAACTCCGTGGTGAGGTCCGCGGGCGAGTAGGCGGCGAACACCGCGAGGCGCCAGGGCTCCGCGCACGCGCGCTCCCACTCGCGCGGGAACACCTCGGCGGGGGCGTCGACGCCCGCACCGCGACCATCGGGGAGGTGCGCGGCGAGGGCGCCCGCGAAGGCGTAGAGGCGCTCGACGTCGGCGTCAGCGGGCATCTCCTGCAAGAGCACGTCGCAGTTCGCGGCGGCGGTCCACACGACGTCGGCGGCGCGCCCGTTAGCGTCGAGGCGGCGCGACGTGGCGACGCCCGCGCGGAGGGTCGGGTACGCACCATCCGAGACGCGGCAGAAGAACACGCGCCCGACGGTTCCGACGGGCACGTTGCGCCCGCGGTTGACCACCACGAACTTCTTGCGGTCGACCTCGGCGCGAGCGTCTCGCTCCTGTCGCGCCGCCTGCTCCTCGCGGTACGCGCGGCGCTCTTCGTCGACGCGCGCTTGCTCCACGGCGAGGTGCGCAGCGTAGGCGGCGCGCGCTTCGGGCGTGGCGTCTTCGGTGGCGGTGTCGTGCGCCGATGAATCGTAGCCCTCGGTGCTCACGGTGACGCGATGCCACTCGCCAGCGTCGTCGCGGTAGGTCGCGCAGAGGCCGTAATCCCAGTCGTCGAAGCCGCGCGGGATGGACTCGCCGCGCACGTCCATCGTCGACCCGACGCCGAAGGTCGAGACCGTCACGACGTAGCCCGTGACCGCCTCGCCGCGCTTGTGCGCCGCGATCACGTCGGACTGCGAGACGGTCGGCGCATCGAACGTCGCGGGGGTGCCCGTCCATCCGTCGGCGGCGGTCCCGTAGACGTAGGGGGTGAGCATCGTGCGGGTGTCGGTGACGGTGTAGCGGGTGATGGTCATGGTCGTCTGTGCTCCGTTCCGCGGCGCTCCCTGCGTCGTCGGCAAGGAGAGTTGTAGACGCGCATCGCGAGAACGTCAACGAATAATCGTTGGCGCCTCGCGATTCCTGCGTTGTGCCTACGTAGAAGGCGTTTCGTCGATCGGTCAGAGACAGGCGCGGCACGTATCCGCGGGGTGCGGGTCGAGGCGAAAGCGAGTCGCCCCGAGGGGTTCACCGTCGGCGCACGCGACCGCGAGGGCGGCGAGGTGTTCTGCGCGCGACTCGTCCCAGAGCGAGAGCGACTCCATCACAGCGCCGTCGCGCTCGCGAATCACGCGGTACTCGGGGACGAGGTGCGGGCCGTCGAAGCCGCCCGTCTGGTGGACGATGACGCCCTCGCAGCGAACGGCGTCGCAGCCGCAGTGGTTGGCGTGGCGGATGAACTTCGCGAGGCCAGCGCGGTCGGCGTCGCGGACGTTGAGGGTGAGCGCGTGGGTGTAG
>JBPOHC010000958.1:0-17046 GCA_052035985.1 Myxococcota bacterium
AGGAGTTCCGCGCCGTCGCGCACGCCTACGAGGCGCCGCTGATCGCGATGAAGGACCTCCTCGACCGCTACTACGGCTGCGACGCCTCGACGCTGCTCACGGCGATGCGCACGGTGCCCAACTACCGGCTCTCGTGGGCGCCCGCGACGCTCGATCACCGCTACCTCAAGGAAGACGTCTCGTGCACGCTGGTGCCCATGTCGCAGCTCGCGCGCAAGGCGCACGTCGAGCTGCCCGTCGTGAGCTCCATCGTGCAGATGGCCTGCGACCTCACGGGCGAAGACCTCGTGACGCACGGCCGCACGCTCGAGCGCCTCGGCTGGGAGCACCGCTCGCACGCCGAGATCATCCGTTGGATCGAGGGGTGACATGGGCGAGCGCGCGACCGCCGCGTGGGTGCTCGCCGCGCTCCTCGGCGCGTCGATCGAGCCCATCCTGGTCAAGCTCGGATATCGCGCGCTGGCCTCTCCGTGGCAGCTCCTCGCGCTGAAGAACCTCGTCGCCGCGGCGGTGATCGTGCCCCTCGCCCGCGCGCCGAAATGGCCGGGGTTCTCGGGTGTTGCGCGCATCGGACGCGTGAGCGTGCTGCTCATCGTCACCAACGCGCTCTCGCTCCTCGCGCTCACGCGCCTCCCCGCGGTGACGCAGATGACCGTCGTCGCCACCACGCCCGCCGCCGTCGCCCTCGTCGCGCGCGCTCGCGGACGCACCCGCCCCGGATGGCGCTTCTGGGTCTCCCTCGGCGCCGCGCTCCTCGGCATGGCGCTCACCCTCGACGTGCTCCGCCCCGGCGCGCTCGCGTTCGACGGCGTCGGCCTCGCGCTCGCCTTCGGCGCCGTCGTCAGCTCGACGGTCTACCGCAGCGCGATGGAGGACCTCACCGCCACCTACGGCCCGCCCGTCGTGTCGACGTGGGTGTTCCTGGTGAACGCGGCGGTCACCTCGGCGCTCGTGCTCCCGTGGGCGGGCCTGCCGCCTCGCGCGGCGCTGCCCATGGCCCTGTGGATCGGCGTCGCGGCGGCCGTCGCCAACGTGGCCTTCCTCGTCGCGCTGCACCGCGTGGGGGCCACGCGCATCTCGGTGTTCACCCTGCTCCAGAGGCCCTTCGTGATGATCGCCGCGGCGCTCGTGCTCGCCGAGCCGCTGCGGGCGTCGCAGGTCGTCGGCGTGGCGATGGTGCTCGCCGGCGTCCACCTCGCACAGCGCGCGAGCCGGGAGCCGCGATGACCTTCGAAGACGCCATGCGCGAGGTCGAAGAGGCGCACGCCTTCCCCTCGCCCGAGCACTTTCACGCGCGGCGGCTCGCGTGGCTCCTCGACCGCTCGGGGCTCGCTCGCCGCGCCCGCGCGCTGCCCTGGGCCCTCGTCGCCGGATCGTGCGGCAAGGCCAGCACCGCGCGCCTCCTCGCCTTCATCGCCCGTCGACTCCTCGACCGCGCGGGCGTCGACGCGCCCGTGGTGCTCGGCACCAAGCCGCCGCTCTCCGAGACGCCCGACGGACAGCGCGAGCGCTATCAGCGCTTCGACCGCGACGCCATCGCGCCCCGGTGGATCACCCGCGACGACTTCGCGTGTCAGGTCGACGCCCTCCGCCCCTTCATCGACGCCATCGCGCGCGAGGCCCCCGAGCTCGGCCCCCTCGCGCCCTACGACCTCCGCTACGCCGTGCTGCTGCGCTACGCCGTCGAGCGCGGCGCGGCCTTCGCCGTCTTCGAAGCCAACATCGGGCTCCGCGACGACCCGACGTCTGCGCTCCCGACGCCGCGCATTCAGCTCCTGACGCCGATCGACACGGACCACGCGCAGCTCCTCCGCGCGCCCTCACCGCTCCCCGCGTCGCTGGCGGACCTCGGCGAGCGCGCGGGCCCCGTGTGGCACAAGGCCGGCGGTCTTCGCCCCGAGGTTCCCCTCGTGGTCGGCGCGCAGGAGGCCCTTGTCACAAGCGCGATCGCGACGCTCGCTGTCGAGCGCGGCGTCTCGTCGATCACGTCGCGAGGCGTCGACTACGACGTGCTCCGTCGCGCGTGCGCGCTCGACGGCAGCGACGCGACGCTCCGCGTGGGAGGAGAGGTCGTCGACGTGCACGTCCGCGCGGTCGGAGGATTTCAGGTCGACAACGCCGCGCAGGCCGCCGCGAGCGCGCTGAAGCTCGTGCAGAGCGGTGTGTTGCCTGGGGACGTCACGGCGTGGCGCCACGCGGTGCACGACGGCCTGCGTGACGCGACGATGCCGGGGCGCATGGAGGTGCTCTCGACGCGTCCGTTGACGCTGCTCCAGGTGGGCGCGAGCGCGGTGAAGATGCGCGGCTTCGTCGACGCGTTGCGCGAGCTCGTCGACGCGCAGCATGGCGCGCGGGTGGTGGCGTGCGGGAGCTTCCTCGCGCGCATCCACGACGCGACGGAGCCGGTGTCGATCCTGGCGCGCGCGCCGTGGCTCTCGGCGCTCTTCGCGACGGCGTGCGAGACCGCGGGCGACGCGGCGGACCTCGACGGCGAGGAGGTCGTCGCGGTCGCGAAGCGTGCACGCCCCGAGCTCGCGGCCTTCGCGCGAGGAGACCCCGAGACGGCGCTGAGAGACGCGCGGGCGCTCGCAGACGCGACGGGCGCGGCGCTCGTGATCGTCGGCAACGGCCTCGGCGCGCGAGACCTCTCGACGCTCAAAGGGTGATCGGAGCGCGACGTCGCCCTCGCGTCGCTCGCCGCAGGCATCGTGCGATACTCGGCGCCGCGCGATGACGCCCAACAGCACGCTCGACGACCTACTGGGCCCGATGCTAGGCGCGCTCCTCGCGTTCGCGCTCCTCGCGGGCGCGCGCATCTTCGCGCGGATGAATCGCAAGCTCGAAGGCGAGGTGCGGCGGCTCTTCGCGCAGCCCACGGGAGCCATCGCGAGCGCGCGTGCGGGCGTCGCGACGAAGGTCTCGGGCACGGTGATCGCGGACTCGACGCTCACCTCGCCGCTCACGGGTCGCAGCGGGGTTCTCTGCGAGGTCGTCGCGATCGTTGACGTCGGCGACGGCGCGCGTCGCGACACGCTCGCCACCGAGCGCCGCCCGTTCTGTATCGAAGACGCCTCGGGCGCGCGGATACGCGTGCACGCAGAGGGCGCGCGACTCATCGCCTTGCCCGACCGCTTCGTGGAGGACCCGACGCCCGCGCACCCCACGCTCACAGCGTCGCAGCGAGCGTGGGTGCAAGAGCGCACGCGAGACCGACGCGCGTCGCGCGGCGTCGAGGAGGTCGTCGTGAGCCCGGGTCAGTCGATCTTCGTGACGGGCGTGCCGCGCGAAGAGAACGGTGGGCTCGCGCTCGGTGGCGGCTCCTCCGAAGGGCTCACGCTGGTCACGGGCACGGAGCGCGCGCACCTCGATTCTTTCGAGGCCGAGCGGGGGCTGCTGAAGCTCCTCTCGCGGGCGGGCGCGGCGGTGCTCGCGGCGTCGCTCGCGTGGGCCGCGTGGACGCTGCTTCGGTAGACGCGTCACTCCGTTTCGTTGTGTCTCCCTCGATTGTCGGTGAATCATCGCGGCGATGAGGACCATCGACGAGGCCATCCTCCGCGCGATCAACGGGCTCCACGACCCGTGGCTCGACGCCGTCGCGCGGTGGCTCTCGGAGTGGGGGATGTACTGCTACCTCGCGGCCCTCGTCGCCCTCGCCCTGCGCACGCGCTCGAAGCGCGACGTCGCCCTCGCGCGCGACGGGATGCTCGTGTTCTTCTCCGCCGTCTTCATCGCCGAGTCGGTGCTCAAGCCCCTCGTCGGAAGAACACGCCCCACAGCGGACGCGGCGCTCGCAGCGCAGCTCCACCTGCTCGGACCGAAGCCATCCCCGTCGAGCCTGTCGTTCCCTTCGGGCACCGCGACGACGTGCTGCGCGGCGGCCGTGTACCTCTGGCTCGCGTGGGGTCCTCGCGTGGGCGCGCCCGCGGTGACCCTCGCCGCGATCATCTCGCTCTCGCGGCTCTACGCGGGCGTCCACTGGCCGTCGGATCTCGTCGGCGGCGCGCTCTTCGGCGCCGCGCTGGCGTGGGGCGTCCACCGGCTCTCACGGTGGACCTGAGGCCCACGCAGAGGCTTCCGCGCGCGGGTCCGTGTGTGAGAACCTCCGTCACTCGGAGGTGGAATGGAGATCTCGCCAGCGAACCGCACCATCCTGCGCTACGTGGGAGCCTTCACGGGGCTCTCGGACCCGGACTGTGACTCGCTCCTCGCGCTCGTGAAGGAGCGGAAGCTCATCACCAACGAGGTGCTCTTTCGCCAGGGGGAATCGGGCGACTCGATGGTCATCGTCCACCACGGGACCCTCGCCGTCCGCGCGCGCCGCCCCGACGGCTACGACGCCGAGGTCGCGCGCATCACCTCCGGCGAGGTGCTCGGCGAGCTCTGCTGCGTCGACCCCGCGCCGCGCTCGGCCTCCGTGGTCGCCGTGTCGCCCGCGATGGTGTGCGAGCTCCACGCCGTCGCGCTCGCGCGTCTCAAGGACCTCGCCCCGACGGCCTACGCGGCGGTCATGTCCGCGATCATCCGAGACATCACCCGACGCACCCGCGAGGTCGACGCGCGCGCCGCGGCCCTCCTCGATCCGCGTCCCGCGCAGAGCGCATCGCAGGCCCCGCCACGCGTCGCAGCGCAGTCCGCCTCGCAGGCTCCGCCGCGCGTCTCAGCGCAGTCTGCGTCACAGGCTCCGCCGCGCACCGCGTCTCAGGCGCCGTCGGGTGTCACGTCGTCGAGAGCGCCGCCGAGAACGTCATTTCCGTCGCCTCCGCCCGAGGAGCCCGCGGAGGAGCCGGGCGCCGTGCGACGCTTTCTCGATCGGCTCAGGGGGTTGTCATGATCACGGTCCCGACGCTCCGCGCGCTGCCCTCGCTCCAGCGCTTCGCCGAGTCTGAGCTCGGGGTGCTGCTCACGGTCGCGACGCCGCGCCGCCTCGCCGCGGGCACGGTGCTCTTCAAAGAGGGTGACGCGGGCCTGTCGTGCATCCTCCTCGCCGACGGAGACCTCCAGGTCTTCAAGATCATCGCGGGGCGTCAGCAGCCCGTGGCGCTGCTCAAGCCCGGCGCGCTCGTGGGTCAGCTCGCGCTCGTCGACCGCGCGCCCCGCTCGGCCACCGTGCGCGCGGGCACCGACGCCTGGGTGCTCGAGTTCGCGCGCGACGACTTCGACCGACTGCTCCGCGCGCAGAGCCCGCTCGCGCTGCGCTTTCAAGAGCAGATCGCCGTCGCGGGCGCGCGCCAGCTCCGCACGAGCACCGAGCGCCTCGCGAAGATCATCGAGGCCACGGCGGCCTCACCGGCCCTCGTCCCCGTCGACGCGATCACCACGATGCGCATGTCGCTCGACGACTGGGGACTCGCCATCGAGACCGACTCCCACTGACGCGTCGAGGGCCCTTCAGCGCCCCGCGCCCGACACGATCGACGACACCGCAGACTCTTCGAGCGGCGCCTCTGCGGGCGTCTCTCGCAGCGCCTTGACCACCGCCGCGTAGGCGCCGCCGAAGCGCTCGCACTGGCCGCAAGCGCTGACGTGCGCGGTCACCGCGGCGAGCGACTCGGGGCCGAGCTCGCCGTCGAGGTACTCCGCGAGGAGGGCGAGGACCTCGCCGCATGCGACGCCTCCGATCACGCGTTCAGCCACCATCGTGCCCTCCGATCTCGCGCAGCGCGGTCATGAGGCGGAGCCGCGCGCGGTGGAGCCTGCTCTTCATCGCCGCGAGCTCGACGCCGAGCACGGCGGCGGCCTCGTCGCCTGTGAGCCCCTCGATGTCTCGCAAAACAAGCACTTCACGCTCTTCAGGGGCGAGGCGAGAGAGGGCCGTGACGACGGCGTCGTGGCGCTCGACCTCCTCCGCGAGTCGCTCGGGGTTCTGACCGAAGCCCGCCGCCACGCCGAGCTCGATGAGCGGCGTGTCAGAGACCTCCCTCCGACGCGCGGCGCTGCGGTGGTGAAAGGCCCGGTTGCGCGCGAGCGTGAAGAGCCACGAGCGCACGCTGCTCTCGCCGCGGTAACCGCTCGCGCCGCGAAACGCGTCGAGCATCGCGTCCTGCGTGACGTCGTCGGCGGTGGCGTCGTCGGTGAGCGCCCGCGCGAAGCGCCGCACCGCGGGACCGTGCCTCCGCACGAGCGCCTCGAACGCGAAATGGTCGCCCCGGGCGACGCGGTCGATCAGGTTGCGGTCGTCTGATTCGGAGTCTTGCACGTCGAGAACCCGACGAGAGTGTACAGGGGACAGCTCCCGACGAGGCCCGTAAGCAGCGGCACGATGCCGATGAGTCCCCACATGCTCTTGGGGCCCATGAAGACCATCGCGAGCAGCGCGAGACCGAGGACCACGCGGATCGCACGCTCGATGACGTGCTCGTTGTTGGGCAGGAGCTTCGACATGTTCACATCCTCCGTGCGCCGGCTGCGATGCCGACGTCGACGGTGAAGAGTCGCCGCGACGCCCGAAGGATTTCGCCCGTCGACGATTTCGTTCGAATGCGCCCGCCCGAGACTTCGCGTCGCTCCCAGGGAGTGACGGTACGATCGCGCGATGAAGCGCGAACTCCGCTCCGTCGCACTGCTCGTGGCGCTCTCTTGCGCGTGCACGCCAGACGACGCTCAGGTGACCACGCCCGACGCCGCCGCGACCGAGGCCGCCGTCGTCGACACCGCGATCGACAGCGCCCCCGCCGACGTGACCGCAGACGCCCCTCGCCCCGACGCTGCGCCCCTCGACGTCGCGGCGACCGACAGCACCGCGCTCGACACCGCGCCCATCGACGCCGCGCCCGCCGACACCTTCGCGACCGATGTCACACGCGACGCGAGGCCGCTCGACGCGGCGCCCGCGGACATCCCCTCGATCGACGCAACCGCCGACGTACGCACGGACATCTCCGCCCCGACCGACACCGCACCGGTCGACGTCGCGCGCCCCGATGCGGCGCCCGCGCCCCCGACGTTCACGACGGTGTTCTCGACCCGCTCCGCGACGAACCTCCCTGACGGCGCGATCGAGGACGCGATCGTCGACCTCATCAACCGCGCGATCCCCGGCTCCCGCGTGCGCGTCGCGGTGTACACGTTCACCCGGAACCGCGTGATGACCGCGCTCGTCAACGCCCACCGCCGCGGCGTCGACGTGAAGGTCGTGGTCGACGGTGGAGCCTCCTCGACCCCCGGCTCCGAGGTCCCTTCGCTCATGTCGGGCCTCGGCCCCACCAACGTCACCGTGTGTCGCGCCCCGGGAACCGCCTGCCTCGGCACGGGGATCATGCACCACAAGTCGTACCTCTTCTCTGCGCTCGACGACGGCTCGCGCGACGTCGTGATGCAGGCGTCGCACAACCTCACCAACGCGCAGCTCTCGCTGCACAACAACGCCGTGATCGTGCGCGGCGACGCGGCGCTCTTTCGCGCGTACGAGCGCACCTTCGACGACCTGCGGCGCGACACCGCGATGCCCGACTACTACCGCATCGACGACGGCGACCTCGCGACGCGGGCGTACTTCTTCCCGCGCGCTTCGGGCGACACCGTGGTCTCGATCATCGACAACGCGACCTGCGACGCGACCTCGCGCATCCTCGTCGCGATGGCCTTCTTCACCGACGCTCGCATCGAGGTCGCGCGCTCGCTCGCGGCGCGACGCAGGGCGGGCTGCGCGGTCACCGTGGTCGCGGGCGACGACGAGATCCCCCTCGGCGCGACGGTCGCGTCGACGCTCACCGCCGCGGGCGTCACGCTCGTACGCTACCCGGGGCGCACCAACGGCTGGGGGCTGCATTCGAAGTACGTGCTCATCGACGCGCCCTACGCGGGCTCCGCGGCGCATCGCAGGCTCGTCTTCACGGGCTCGCACAACTGGACTGGCCCGTCGCTCGACCGGAACGACGAGACGCTGCTGCGCGTGGAGAACGACGCGGTGTTCGAAGCCTTCGTGGCCGACCACGCGCGCGTGCGCGCCGCCGCCGCGAGGCCGTAGCGAGTCACCCCCGAGGGGGGACTCACGGCGTCTCGCACCGAGCGAGGTGCGCATTGATTCGCCGTCGCTCGATCTCGCTGAACCGCCCGCAGACTTCAGAGCGGCTCCACGCGTCCCGCACCGATTCGACGTCTTCTCGGACCCATCCCGAGAGCACGCCGACATCGATTCCGAGCACGCTCGCCATCGCGGTGAAGCGGGCGTCGCGGAGGTCACGGCTGGAGCGCGTTCCTCCGAGTCGGAGCGCGAGCTCTGGTTTGAGCTCGGGGTAGACGACGGTCGCGATGAGGTCGTAGGCGGGGGATAGTCGAGGGTGTCTGCGATCCTCGTAGACGACCGACCAGTTCTTCGTATGCGCGTCGAAGTTGCCAACGAGCATGCAGAAGACAAGCTGCTTGAGGAAGGCGCGCAGGTCCTCACGCGGGCACAGGCGCACGATCACGGCGGCGAGCACCTCGTAGTGTGTCCCGAAGAGCTCAGGCCCCGGCGGGGTATCGAGGATCTGACCAAAATCCTCGGTGTGGACTCGGGCACCACCAGAGCGGTCGAAGCGACGAATGAGGTACACCTTCCCACCGTCGCAAGGCAGCTCCGCGGGCAACGCCTCGATTCGATCGACGGACTCCTCTCGCACCTCGGGGACCCGAATCCCGCACGCAAGCGCCCAGCCCATCGTCGCCGCTTCGACCTCGACGAGCCGAGGAAAATTCCCGGTGGGAAACTTGGCGATCCAATCGCCGTCGGTGCCGCAGGCGGGCAGCGCGAAACCGTTGCCCCCTTGAATGAGCGACAGCTTCCACTGGGTGCCTGGCAGTGAGCAGCGGTAGCGCGCGTCCTCCGTCGCGACGCTCAATGGCCGCGCGGGCCTCGACACGTACGGAAGATTCGAGCTGATCCCCAGCGTGACCGCGCCGAGCAGGTCGCCCGAGAGCCACACCAGTAACGCGAGCCCGTCGTCCTCGTCGACCCCCGCCTCGCGCGCGATGGAGCGCCGCATCGGCCCTCGTGGCAGCAGATGTTCAAACCAGGGCGTGAGGCCATGAGTCGTGAGCGATCGAGCGCCGCGGTCCTCCCAAAGCTGCCCGAGCACCGCGTGCCCCGGAGCGCGAATCCAGCCGCGGTGCGGGGCGAACTCGTGCGTATCAAACTCGTCTCCGAAGCTCGTCAGAGAGGCGACGGCATGACCGTGAAGCCGAACCTCGACGCGGTTCATGCCGCCCCCAACCGCAGATTCGTCTCGCGAACGATCTCCGCGATCGACACGCGATCGTCTTCGTCAGCGCCGCACCGCTCTTCGAAGAACTCCGCGGTGACCGCATTGAGGCGCTCCGCTCGCGCAGCGTCGAAGCGCTCCAGCGCGCGCGTCCGCTCGTGCTCGTCGCGCGCGGCCTCAAGTTCGCGCAAGGCGGAGACGCACGCGGCGGTCAACGCGTGCGACCCGAGCGTCTCGGAGGACGCGCGGAGCCACCAACCATCAGGCGCCGACTCCCGGAGAATGACTCTGCGAACGAGCGGCCCGGTACTCGGCCCGTGAAGGATGTCGACGCAGAGCTCGGAGAGCGATTTCTCGCCGGGCGATCGATCTCCGACACTCTCTTGCTCCGCGGTCTCAGCGTCTTCCGCGGCTCCGCCAGGGAGGACCTGAGCGATCTCGTCGACGCCCATCGCCACCCCGGTCGAAGGATCGCGTGGCCGCAGGTGAAGAAGAGACAACGCGACGAGGCGACACTCCGCGTCTCTCGACCGCCAGAACGTCGACGAAGAGAGGTCGAGCCGAGGCACGACACGTCCCTGGTCCTCGATCAACGCGCCCGCGGCTCGCTCTGCGGAAGGCGCCTCGTCGACGCACTTCTGCAGGCGGCGAACGATACCCTGAGAGGCGGAGGCGAACTGCCGACCGACACAGCCTCGCCAGAACCAACGCCCGAGGAGCGTGAGCGCCCGCGGAGAGGGCCGTTCAAAGCGCGCGAAAAACCGCGCGAGCACGCGAAGGGGCGACGAGAGGTACGGCAGGAGCGTGAGGTGCGGAACCTCAGCCTCCGTCGCGAGAAATGTGAACGCGGCGCGGAGCGCCTCTTCGGTGCGCTGCGCCATCGCGGGCACCTCCCCGGGCGGGAGCTCCTCGGGGGTTGTCCCCGGGTCGAGGCCGTGAACCGCGAGGAGCGCGCGAAGAAAGGTCTCCTCGCTCACGCTTCCAAACCCCGCGGCACTGACCCGCGCGGCGGGGCGGGCAAGCTTCCCCTGCGCGAGGTGCCCGAAGAGCGCGTCGAAGATCTCGCCATCCTTCATCGCGACGCCTGAGTTGTTCAGGCGTCGAAAGATCTCGCGCAGTGCGTCTTCGCCCCCCTCCCTCACGACCGCGACGGAGACGGAGAACTCCGTGATGATCTCCGCGAGTTCGAAGACCGTGGTCACCAGATCAGGGCGTTGCGGTCGGAGAGGCCACGAGTCCGCCCACCGAAGCGTCGTCTGCGGGTCTCCCAGGGCGCGAAGCGGGACGGACACTGCCGGGGGATCGCGACGGACGTGAACAAATCGGTTCTCCAGCAGATCGAACCAGATCGCGTTGATGTCTCCCCGCGGAGCCTCGTCGGGGTGGAGCAACACGCCCAGGATCGCGTTCAGGCGCTGCTGCCCGTCGACGACCCACAACGCGTCACGCCTCGAAGGGACGGTGGCGTGAAAGGCCCCGAAGTAGACGGGGCCTTCGGCCGCCTCGCGCTCGCCGAAGAGCAGCGTTCCGATGGGATACCCGTGGCGAATGCTGTCGAAGAGGTCGACGACGTGACGCGCCCTCCAGCGAGGAGGGCGTTGGAACTCAGGCAGGCGCAGTCGTCCCTGTCGCGCGAGCTTCAGGAGATCCTTGACCTCGTACGTCGTTACGACCGTCTGCCCGGAGTCGCGGTGGCCCATCGCGGCGATCAGATGTCAGATCGCGACGAGCCGTCAACCCGCGCGCTCACATGGTCAGTCGTTGAGGAGGAGCTTGAGCACGACGTCCATCATGCGGCCGAAGGGCGGGCGCATGATGCCCGTGCCGTTGATGGGGCTCTGATAGAACACCGGCTTGATCTTGCTGAGCGCGTCGAAGCCGGTCTTGCCGTGGTACGCGCCCATGCCGCTCGGGCCCACGCCGCCGAAGGGCATGTCGTGCTGCGCGATGTGGAGCATGAGGTCGTTGACGGTGACGCCGCCCGACACGGTCTCGTTGAGCACGCGCGCGGTCTCGACCTTGTCGTTGCCGAAGTAGTAGAGCGCCAGCGGCCGCGGGTGATCGTTCACGTAGTTGATCGCCTCGTCGATCGACGTGTACGTGCGCACGGGCAGGAGCGGGCCGAAGATCTCGTCCTGCATCACGGTCATCTCGTCGGTCGCGTCGAGGATGAGGTGCGGCAGGAGCTTGCGCGTCGTGCGATCGGGCGTCTCGCTCGCGGGGTTGATCTCGACGATCGTGGCGCCCTTCGCGCGGGCGTCGTCGATGTGCGCCGCGATGCGCGCGTAGTGGCGGTCGCTCACGATCGAGGTGTAGTCGCCGTTGCTCGCGAGCGTGGGGTAGAGCTCGGCCACGGCGCGCTTCGCGGCGGCCACGAACTCGTCGCGGCGCTCCGCGGAGACGAGCACGTAGTCGGGCGCGATGCAGGTCTGGCCCGCGTTGAAGAGCTTCGCGGACATCACCCGCGTCGCCGCCGTGGAGAGCGCGAAATCGCGGCTGATGATCGTCGGAGACTTTCCCCCGAGCTCGAGGGTGACGGGCACGAGGTTCTCGGCCGCGGCGCGCATCACGTGGCGCCCCACCGCGGTGGAGCCCGTGAAGATGAGGTGATCGAAGGGCAGCCGCGAGAAGGCTTCGCCGACCTCGACGCCGCCCGTCACCACGGCGACGTGATCCGCGTCGAAGGCCTCGGAGAACATCTGCTTGATGAGCTCGCCCGTCGCGGGCGTGAGCTCCGAGGGCTTGATCATCGCGCCGTTGCCCGCGGCGAGCGCGTCGGCGAGCGGCGCGGCGGCGAGCTGGAGGGGGTAGTTCCACGGAGAGATGATGCCGATGACGCCGAGGGGCTGCGGGATGAGCTCTGCGCGGCCCGGCTGAAAGAGCCAGCTCACGTCGGCCTTGCGCGGGGCCATCCACTCCTTGAGGTGGGCGCGCGTGTGGCGGATTCCCTCGACGGTGACCACGACCTCGGCGACGAGCGTCTCGACGCGCGAGCGGTTGCCGAAGTCCTCGGAGATGGCGCGGGCGATGTCGTCCTTGCGCCGGAGGAGCATGCGCTCGAGCTTGTCGAGCCAGGCGACGCGGGTCTCGAAGCTCACGGTGCCGCGCGCGCGATGTCCGTCGCGGAGGCGCTTGAGCGTCGGCGCGAGGTCGGGGGGCGCGGGGCGAGCGGGGCGGTCGTTCGTGGGTTCCGACGACGTGACGGGGTCCATGGTCATGGCGACCTCGGGGTGCGATCGATGGGTGGAGGATCGGTTTCGACGGCGGTGAGGCAGAGCCCGTTGCGGGTGTCTACCGGCGCTGTTCGGACGGGATGATGGGCGATCGCGCGCGGCGCTTCAACCGACGAGTCGGGCGATGGCGTCGCGGAGCTCCTTCGCGTCGGGGGCGACGGTGGGCGCGAATCGCTGCGCCACGGCGCCGTCGGGGCCGACGAGGAACTTCTCGAAGTTCCAGCTGATCTCGCCCGCGGGCGCGACGGCGGTGAGCCACGCGTAGAGCGGGTGCTTCGCCTCGCCCTTCACCGTGATCTTCGAAAGCATCGGGAAGGTCACCGCGTAGCGCGTCTCGCAGAAGCCCTTGATCTCCGCGTCGGTGCCGGGCTCCTGCGCGCCGAAATCGTTGGCGGGCACGCCGAGCACCACGAGCCCCTTGGGGCCGAACTCCTCGTAGAGCGCCTGGAGGCCCTTGTACTGCGGCGTGAGACCGCAGCGAGAGGCGACGTTCACCACCAGCACGGTCTTTCCGCGCAGGGTTCCGAGGTCGAGGTCGCGCCCGTCGATGGCGCGGAGCGTGAAGTCATGGAGCGTGGTCATCGTGTCGTTGATCCCCTTCGTGCGAGCTTCGATGCTCCGCGCGGGGCGGTCGATTCGCGCTACGCGGCCGGGGGCGTGAGGCGCTTGATCTCGGCGCGCACCGACTTCAGCTCGGCCTCGTTCTCGTTGACGTGCCCCCACGCGATGTAGATCAGCACGCTCACGAACGAGACCACCATCAGCGCGAGGAGGAACGCCGCCCCGGGGCCGCCGATGAAGTACGCGGGCAACGAGAGCAGCAGCAGGGCCGAGTAATACGGGCTGCGCTGGTAGTTGCGCCGGAGGCGACCGATGTCCTTCTCGAGCCAGACGAGCCGGTCTTCGAGCTTCTTCCTGCGCTCATCACTCATACGGGTCGCGGACCATAGTTCCGCTCGCACCCCGAGGGAACCACGTTCGCGCCGCGTGTGACGGCGGTCAGCGTCGGCGGTCAGCGTCGGCGGCGGCGCCGACGGCTCGAGGGCTGCGCGGGAGGCTCCGGCGCTGCGGTCCCCGCGTCGACCACCACGATGGGGGCCATCACCGGCGCGCCGGCGTCCACCACGGGCGGCGCGATGGGCATCCCAGGCACCGGCTGCGCGGCACCGACGCCCGGAGGCATCGCCCTCACCGACGCGTCGGCCGCGGCCATCGCGCGCGCCATCGCGGCGGGGTCTGCGGGCATCATCGGAAGTCCTGCGTCGATGTACTCGAGCCTGATCGGCGGCCCCTCGTCGAGGTGCTGATTGCGCTTGCAGGCTCCGCCCGCGACGAGCGCGGCGGCGATGCACAACGATCGGATCCCAGCGGTCGGTGCGACGCTCACGACGCGGCGGAGGATACACCGAAGCCCCGCGGAGCAACGGGTTTCTCGCGAAGTTCGAGCGGCGGCGACGGACCGTGCTATCCGTCGCGCGTGGAGGCGCCCGCAGCCCGAGTCCGCCCGTGGATCGCCGCGACGCTGCTCACGATCGCGGGGTTCGCGCTGCGTTTTCCGCTGCTCGGCGCGGTGCCCAACCCCGCCCACGACGAGGGCAACTGGCTCCTCGCCGCGTGGGGGATGCTCCATGGACGCCCCGCGGAGCTCCCTCCTGACGCGCGCTTCGTGACACGGCTCTTCGCGTGGCTGATCGAGCGCTCGTGGCGCATCACGCGCCCCGACTTCGCCACGGCGCGCGCGGTCAACGTGTTCGGTCTCATGCTCGGCGCGCTCGCCGCGTGGTGGATCGCGCGAAGGATGTCGCTCCACCGCGCGGCGCCGCTCCTGCTCGCGCTCCTCGCGGCGCACCCCTGGTGCGTGTGGTGGAGCCGCGTCGCCGTGGTCCCCTACGCGCTCTCGCTCGCGCTCTCGGTGCTCGGCCCGATGGCGCTCGTTCACGCGGCGCGCTCCCCTCGCTCGCTCGCGTGGCGCATCTTCGCCGCGCAGTGCATGGCGCTCGGGTTTCACTTCAGCCCCCTCGCGCTGATTCCTCCGCTCTCGTTCGCGCTCTGGTCGCTCGCGAATGACCTCCGACGTCGCGCGCTCGTCTCACGCGAAATGCTCATCGCAGCGGCGCTCGCGGTGCCCACGGCGCTCCCCGTTCTCACGGGCGTGCTCTCCGTCGCCGCGCGAGGAACCACACGACCGACCTCCCAGTTCGACCACCTCGGAGAGCGCGTCGTCACGCTCCTCCGCACGACGCTCGGCGGCCTCGCTGGAACCGCCACCGTGCGCGATTTCGTGGGCCTCGACCTCTCGCACGTCACCGAGCTCGCGGTGGTGCTGCTCGTCGTCGGGGCGCTATTTTTCGCGCGCGTTCGACGCGACGAGGCCCCGTCGCCCGCGCGTGACCTCGCGTCGCTCTCGTGGGTTCACCTCGGCGTCGCGCTCGCGGGGCTCCCGCTGATCCTCTCGCCCGTTCGTCAGTGGCACATGCCCTCGGTCGACGCGGAGCGATACCTCTTCGTCGTCCTCGCCCCCGCGCTCACGCTCTGGTCGACCACCGCGGAGCGCGCGCATCGCGCCTGGCTCTCGTGGCTCGCTGTCGCGCTTCTCGTCGTCCCCACGGCGGTGATCGGTCGAGGGCTCTTGTACGGCGGAGGTCCCGACCGCGGCGTGTACACGGCCCTCGGCGGCGGCGCGTCACGACGCTGGCGATCGACGGAGGATCGCGTACCCGTGGTGCGCGCGATCCTCGACGCGGCCGATGCGCTCGCGCCCGATCACCGCGCCGTGGTCGTGCTCGCGGACTACGTGTTCTTTCCGATCCACTTCGAGAACACGCGGCGCCGTCACGCCGTCGTCGACGCCTCCGTCGCGCCGATCCCCGAGCGCAGGGAGCGGCCCTACCTCTTCGTCGTGTGGGACGACGCGATCTTCGCGAGAGGCTTCGAACCGTCTTCGATGGTGGCCGACAACCGCAGGCTCGACGCGCTCATGCGCGACGCGCGCTTCGAGGCGCCGCGGCTCGTCCGCACGCTACGAACGCCCGACGGCTCGCCGCTGATCCACCTCTACGCCACGCGCCTGCGCTAGCGTCGCTAACGCTGCGCCTCTCGCGCGAAGCGCAGCGTGCGACGCACGCCGTCACGCTCGACCTCGAGCACCACGTCGTCACCGACCGCGCCGCCGAGCCTGCGCTCCGCGTCGGCCGCGCTCGTCACGGCCTCGCCGCCCATGGTCACCACGCGATCTCCGGCCCTGAGTCCTGCGCGATCGGGAGCACCTCCCGGAGACACCGCGCGCACCTCGACGACGTGTGCACCGCCCGCGGTCACGTCTTCGAAGGCCACCGCGCGGACGACCATCGCCTGCGTCGAGGAGGCCGTGTCTCGCTCGAAGCGCAGTCGCACGGCGCGCGCGCTCGTTCCCCGAAGAACACGCACCACCACGGGCGGAGAGCGTCCGAGCGTCGGGTGCCACGCCACGATCGAGACGTCTCCTTCGGGGAGGTTCTGCACCGCGAAGAGGCCGCGTCGATCGCTCCGCGCGGTGCCCGTGAGCGCGTCGGGGGGCGCGTCGAGCCTCGCGATCACGGCGCCTGCCACGGGGTCTCCGTGCGCGTCGACGACGTCTCCCTCGGCGCCTCCGCCCGCGCCGAGCTCGATGCGCCCCACGCGCGCCGCGCCCGTCGTCGGGACGGTCACCGATCGCTCCGCGCGGATGCAGCCCGGCGCGTCGATCACGAGCACCGAACGCCCGCTGCAAAGGCGCTCGATGCGCGCGCTCTCTCCATCGGAGACGTTGGTGCGCGCGGGGCCGCAGGGGCTTCGAAGCTCCACGCGCGCGGGTGCTGTCATGCAGCCGTCGCTGCGCAGTTCGAACTCCACCGCGGCGCCAGCGGAGAGCTCGATGCGCACGGGTCGAGAGGGATCTTCGACGCGCAGTCCGCGAGGCGCATAGTCGGGGTGACGCACTTCGAAGTTCACCGCGTGAGCGCCGCCCATCACCGTGTCGAAGGTCCCGTCTTCGTGCGTGATGGTGGTCGCGGAGCCGAGCGCCACACGGTCGAGCGACGTGATCGACACCGACGCGCCCGCCACGGGGAAGCCCCTCGCGTCGGTCACCCTGCCCTCGATGTGACGCAGCGAGCCGGGCACCGTGAGGGTCACGGGGACCGTCGCGTCGTCGAGCACGTCGACCTCGGCGCGCGCCGCGATGCGAGCGCCCGAGAGCGCCACGAGCACCACGTGACCTCGCACCGAGGGAACCCTGAAGGTCCCGTCGTCGAGCGTGAAGACCCTGCGCGGGAGGGGGTCCGTCGTGCTCCGCACCTCGACCTGCGTCGACCGCAGCGGAAAGCCTCGCTCCGAGAGCACGCGACCGTCGATGGTCCCGCCGCGATGGAGCACCACCGTGAGCTCCGCGGTCTCGCCCGCGCGCACGAGCCTCCCCTCGCTCTCGCCGCGAACATACGCGGGATGGTTCGCCGTCACGACCACCACGCCCGGCGGGACCTCCTCGACACGGAAGGTCCCGTCGGCGCCCGTGACGAAGCCCGGCGCGGCGCGATCGGCAGTGATCCCCGCAGGCATCGGCGCGAGCGGAATGAGCGGCACCCTCCCCGGCATCACCCCGAGCTCTCCGCCCGGAA
>JBPOHC010000084.1:0-9342 GCA_052035985.1 Myxococcota bacterium
AGAACTCTCGCCGAGCTCGTCCGTTGCAATGCGCCACACGCTACAACGGAGTCACGATGCACCGCTCGCAGCTCTCTCGCGCGGCCCTCACGGCCGTGTGCGCCGCGCTCGCCATCAACGCCCGCACGGCATCCACGCAACCCGTCCCCGCGCCGCGCGTGCTCACCTTCGACGCAGGCGCCGCGACACCTCAGCCCGCGCCCGTCGTCCCCGCAGCGCCGCTCATTCCCACGGGCTGGAGCGACGACGAGCTCCGCGCGCGTCCGTGGCTGCGCGGTCAGACCTCGCCGCGGACGCTCGGCCACGGCCATCAAGACGTCACCCCCGAGGCCGCGATCGACGAGGGGTCGTTCCGTGATCGCCTCGCAGCCATCGCGCGCGAGTACCTCGCGTGGGGGCGCGTCGACGACGAGCTCCGGTGGGCCCCGTGGCTCTGTCGTCAACCGCTGCCGAGCCGCCCGAGGCTCAGCGCCGCAGCGTCCGGTGGGCACACGCAGAAGGTCTATTTCCTCTATGCGCGAGACCGAATGGCGTACGTCACGCGAAGCGCTTCGAGGCTCCAGGTGATCGTGAAGGAGTCGTGGACGCATCGCCCCGTCGACCTCGCGCACGCCACGCAGGTCCACGCCGCGCCCCTCGTCGCGCGCACGCCCGAAGGCGCCACGGTAGAGCCCGATCAGCCCGCGGGGCTCTTCGTGATGATGCGCGTCGACGCGCGCGATCCGCGCTCCGATCGGGGATGGATCTACGGGACCGTCTCGCCCGAAGGGGCGGTCACCTCGTCGGGGCGCATCGCGGCGTGCATGGGGTGCCACGTCGCCGCGGGCCCCGGTCGCCTCTTCGGAATCGCACGTCGCAGATAGCGTGTCGCAGCTCGCGCTTCGCGCGCCGCGGATCAACGCACCGCGGACGCGCGCTCCCTCGACGCAGAGGTCGGACGGATGATCGCCTCGATGGCGAGCGCGAGCCTCACGAGCTCACGCGACGCCGCGCCCTGAGAAGCCGTGACGAGGGCCTCATCGGCGAAGGCCCGCGCGAGGATCAGGTCGCCGCTGCCGGGCTCCCTCGCGGCGGCGGTGCGCAGCAGCGTGAGGGCCTCTTCGACCTCGGGGCGCGCGCGCAGCCTCGCGATCGCCGCGACGCCCTCGGCACCCGACTGACGCAGCCGCAGGAGCGACTGGTCCGTGGGGTACATCCGCCAGTCGGCGTCGCGCGCCCTTCGAAGCGTCTCGTCAGCGCCGACGCTCGACAGCACCGCCGACTCGATGAGCGCCGACGCGAGCGACCTGGGGTCGGCCACGCCGTCCCACGTAGACGCCGCGCGGCGTCGGAGTTCCACCGCGGCGCGCGCGTCGTCGGCGCTGCCGGTGATCCGGGCGCGGTAGAGGAGCGCGCGGGCGTGGCTCTCGAGCGTGAGGGCGAGCGTGGGCGCGTCGTGGGTCTGCTCGGCCTCGGTGACCACGCGCGCGACGCGAGACACACCCGACGTGGCCGCCTGACGGACCCGCGCGTCTTCGAGCCCGTCCTGCCAGCGACGGAGCCGCGACATGAGCGCGCTCGTATCGAGGCGCTCGACGCGTTGCAGGCGCCCCTGGAGGCGCAGCATCGCCGCCGCGTCGTCGACGCGACTGAGGGCGTCGAGCTCCTGCGCGTAGAGCTCCACGCGCTCGGGCGAGAGCACCGACGCCTGTCGCAGCAGCTCCATCCCCCGCTGAATCGAGGGATCGCGGCGCAGCGCCGTAAGCGCCACGTCGCGCTGCGCGCCGTTCGAGAGCGCGTCGAGCATGCCGTCGAGGTCGGGCGCCTCGGGCCGCATCACGCGCACGCGCGCGAAGCCCTCGAGCACCCTGAGCCCGCCGCGGAAGAGCAGCGCGTCGGCCAGGTTGCTCGCCACGATGGAGCTCTCGGGCTCGTGACGCCGCGCCTGCTCGAGCAGCCCCACGCCCGCGTCGACGCGCCCGACGTCGCCCGTGCATCCGAAGCGCGCGAACTCCGCGATCGCGGCGTTGTTCGCCGACGCTCCGTCGTGAGAGGCGTCGCGGCCGTACTCCGCCGAGACCTCGCTGAAGGCGCGGTCGGCCTCGGAGAGACGGCCGTCGCGGAGGAGCTTCTTGGCCTCGACCTCGCGAAGACGCAGCCGCACGTGGGGGAGCGTCGGGGGCGCCCTCCGGAGCCACATCTCCTCGTCTTCGAGCGAGTCGGCGAGGAGCGCCATCGTCATCGCCGCGGCGCCCTTCGCGTCGCCGTCGCTCGCGTCGTAGACGCCCTGCGCGATGGTGCGCGCGCGGTCGGTGACCCCGAGGTCGCGATACACCGACGCCACCGTGAGCTTCTGCCGCGCGTCGCCCTCGGAGAGCAGCGCGCTCAGCTCGCGGTCGCCCTCGGCCGCGCGCCCGAGGCGGTGATAGACCTGGCCCAGCCCGAGACGGAACGCGGGCGTCCCCTCGGCCTGATCGCGGATCGCGAGAAAGAGCCGCTCGGCCTCACCGAGCGCGCGACGCCGCTCGTCTCCGTCGAACTCGTTCGCCCGCCGGAGCTTGATCATCCCCAGCGTGAGCGCCGTGGGAACCACGTCCGAGACGCGCTCCACCGCCGCGCGGGGCTCGGTGAGCTCGGGCGCGTTGCGCATCATCTCGCGCATCCACTCGCCGAAGATCTGCCGCTGCTCGGCCTCGGCCTTGTCGCGCATGCGCTCCTGCACGTCCGTCGGGAGGCCGCCGCCGCGGGCCGTGTTGACGAGGCCCTGCTCGACGCGCTCGATGGCCTCTGCCCACGCGCGCTGCGCGGTCTGAAAGCGAGGCAGCCGCGTCTCGAGCGTGCGCGAGAGCACCTCGTCGGCGTCGGCGATGCGGCCCGTGTCCGCGAGCAGGTCGGCGTAGGCGAGGCGCACCTCGGGGGTCATGCGCCCCGGCGCGCCGATCGCGGAGATGATCTGGAGGGCCTCTGCGCTTGCGCCCTCGCGTCGGCGCTGCGTCGCCAGGGCCGCGACCACCTCCTGGTCGTCGGGGTGCGCCTGCGCCCACGCTTCGAGCGCGGGGCGCTGCCCGGTCTCGAGCGCCTGCCTGCGCGCGGGCGTCGCGGCGAGCTCTCCGGCCAGCGTGAGCCTGTCGGTCACGTCGCGCGAGAGCTCCGTGATCGCGGGATCGCGCTCGTCTCGCACGGCGCGCTGCCACGCGTGGAGCTCGTCGAATCCGGCGAGCGAGAGCGAGGGCGACGCGAGCACCGACTCGACCAGGGCCCGGGTCTCCTGCACGGCCGAGGGCCCCACGGCGATCAGGTGCGGCAGCGCCTCGAGGGGCCACGCCGAGCCGAAGCGCGCGGCGATGCGGCGCTCCATCTCGACGCGCTTCTCGTCGAAGGGCGTGCGATAGCCTGGCGCTGCGACGCGCGCGCCGAGCTCGGCGAGCCGCAGCGTCGCCTGCGTGGCGGCGGGCGAGGCCGCGCCGACCTGCTCGATCCAGCGCGTGACGGCCGTGGTGAAGAGCCGCTCGGCGCGCGGGGTCTTCGCGTCGACGGGGAGCGACGTGAAGCGCCGCACGACGCGCTCCGCGTGGTCGACGTCCGCGATCGCGAGGGGCTCGCGAACACCGCGGAGCACGAGGCGCGCGAAGCCCTCCGAGGCGCGGCCGAGGTCCCCCGACGAGAGCCGCGACGCGCTGCTCTGGAGCAGCGACTCGTACGCGCGCAGGGCCTGATCGTCGTGGTGATCTCGCTCCGCGGTCTGCGCTGCGTCGAACGCGACGGAGGCGATGTGCTCGGGCGACCCCGACCACGACTGGTACCCCATCGCGGCGCCTCCCGCGAGCGCGCTCCCGAGCACCACGGCCTGCACGCCGCGGGCGAAGCGAGAGAGGCGGTGACGCGCGAAGAACACCCAACCGCTCGCGTCGGGCTTCACGCGGTACGACCTGAGCGGAAACACCGGGACGAACAGCGCCGAGAGGCAGAGCGTGGTGACGTACGACCCGTCGGGCCACGGGTCGCGCGAGCCGTAGAGCCCTACGCCGAAGCCGTTGATGCGAAAGAGCGACGGCACCGAGCCGTTGAGCGAGCGAGGCCCGTCGAGCGTGACGCGCGCCCTCTCCTTGAGCCGCGGCTCGGTCACGGTCTTCATGAGCGACCGGAGCAGCTTGTCGCCCTCGGACTCACGCTGCGCGCGCAGCATCCAGCGCGCGCGGACCAGCTTCGCGTAGCCGTCGAGGTGCGAGCGCGCGGCGTCGAGCTCATCCCGCACGGGGCCGCTCCTGGGCGCGAGGCGCTGCGCGACGTCGAGGAGCGCCTTCGCGTCGTCGCCGTGCCCCGACACCGAGCAGAGCGCGACGAGCTCGCCCACGGTCGACGCGGCGGCCTCGCGGATGTTGCCCGAGGGCGTACCGCGGGCCTCGTCTTCGTCGAGCTTCGTCGCGTAGTCGAGAAAGAGCCGGTCGTTCACGAGGCCGCGGGCCTGCGCGACGCGTCCATCAACGGTCGACCAGTCGGCGCGCGACGGGTCGGGGTCGAGGTCCGGCGAGTCGAGCGTGCGCGCGAGGTCTTCGAGGATCCTTCCGATCGAGTCGATGCGGTCCATGCGTGGTCGCCTCCCAGTCGTGGGACGCGTGATGAGCCCGCTCGTCCCCCATGTGAATGGGACGCGACGAGGGCCACTCGGGTCAAGCCGATTGTGGCGCCGTGAATCACCACACCGAGCGCGCGCCAGAGGTCAGCGCAGGGTCTCTCGTCGGAGCCTCCGCCAGAGGCCATCGTCTCCCTCCGTGAGCCGCAGCTTCTCCGCGCGGGTGAGCGACTTGATCGCGCGCTCGAGCCTTCGCGCGTCGGTGGGATGTTGCCGCCCGCGGCTCCACGCGACGACCACCGGGAGCCTCGCGCGGGTGTACTTCGCGCCGCGTCCCTTGTTGTGCGCCTCGAGGCGCGCGGCGAGGTCGTTGGTGATCCCCGCGTAGAGCGATCCGTCGGCGCATCGCAGGAGGTACACGGTCCATCGGGCGTCTGACATCGCCGCGACGATACCGTCACCCCGTCGGGTCGGTGATACCGTCGCGCGATGCGCACACGAGGACATCTGTCACTCACGGGCAAGGTCGCGCTCATCACGGGCGGGGCCTCGGGCATCGGCCGCGCGCTCGCGTCGGAGTTCTGCGCGCGAGGCGGCGAGGTCGTGCTCGCAGACCGTCAGCGCTCGCTCGCCGAAGAGGCCGCCGCGGAGCTCACCGCGAGCGGTTCACGCGCCCACGCGGTCGAGCTCGACGTGCGCGACGGCGCGGCCTTCAACGAGGTCGCGAGAGACGTCCGCAAGCGCTCCGGCGGAATCGACTACCTCTTCAACAACGCGGGCATCGGCGTGGGCGGAGAGGTCGCGCGCTACACCCCCGCCGACTGGGACGACGTCATCGACGTGAACGTCCGCGGCGTCACCAACGGCGTTCAAGCCGTCTACCGATGGATGGTCGCGCGAGGATCGGGTCACATCGTCAACACCGCCTCGGTCGCGGGCCTCATGCCCACGCCCGGCGAGGTGAGCTACGTGGCTTCGAAGCACGCGGTGGTGGGGCTCTCGAAGAGCCTGCGCGTCGAGGCGAGGCGCCACGGGGTGAAGGTCTCGGCGCTGTGTCCCGGCGTGGTGCGCACGGCGATCCTCACGGGCGGACGCTACGGCCGCGCGAACCTCGGCCTCGGCGACGCGGACATCTTGAAGGTGTGGGAGCGGCTGCGCCCCCTCGATCCGCCCGTGTTCGCGCGCGAGGCCCTCGACGCGGTGCTGCGCGACGAAGCCGTGATCGTCATTCCCCGCTGGTGGAAGGCACTCTGGCTCATGGACCGCCTCGCGCCCAACGCGAGCCTCGCGCTCTGGCGCATGGTGCTCGACCGCACGCGCAAGGACCTCTCGGGCCTCGGCGCGACCTTCGACCCTGCGCCGCCCGACGGAGACTGAGAGATCGACGCGGCGCGCGTGCGCTGGTAACGAACATCCCCCCCTATGATCTCGGTCCGCGGACTCGTGAAGGAGTATCGGGTGCCCGTGCGTCCGCCGGGGCTCGTCGCGGCGCTCAAGGCGCTCGTGAAGCGCGAGCACCGCACGGTGACCGCCGTCGGCGGCATCGACCTCGACCTCGCGGCGGGCGAGCGCGTGGGCTTTCTCGGCCCCAACGGCGCGGGCAAGACCACGACGCTCAAGTGCATGGCGGGCCTGCTCACGCCGACCTCGGGCGTCGTGCGCGTCGACGGCCACGACCCGGCGCGCAGAGAGCCCGCGTTCCTCCGCACGATCACGCTCGTCGCGGGGCAGAAGCAGCAGCTCCTCTGGGACCTCCCCGCAGCCGAGACCTTCGCGCTCAACCGCGCCATCTACGAGGTGCCCGAGCGCGCGTACCGCGACACGCTCGACGAGCTGAAGAAGCTGCTCGACCTCGGCGACGTGCTCGACAAGCCCGTGCGTCAGCTCTCGCTCGGCGAGCGGATGAAGTGCGAGCTCGCGGCGGCGCTGCTCCACCGGCCCAAGGTGCTCTTTCTCGACGAGCCCACGGTGGGCCTCGACGTGGTGATGCAGTCGGCCGTGCGACGCTTCGTGAAGGACTACAACGAGCGCCACGGAGCCACCGTGATCCTCACGTCGCACGCGATGGACGACGTCACCGCGCTCTGTCCGCGCATCCTCGTGATCGACCACGGGCGCATCGTGTACGACGGCTCGCGCGAGGCCCTCGTGGCGCGCGTGCGACCGGGTCGGCGCGTGGTGATGCGCCTCGCGAGCGCGGCGAGCCCCGAGGCGATCGAGGCCATCGAGCGCGCGGGCGCGAAGGTCTCGTCGGTGACCGAGTCGGAGCTGGTGCTCCAGGTGCCGCAAGAGGCGCTCTCCGCGGTGGTTTCGCTGGCCCTCGCGCGCTGCACGACGAGCGACCTCGCCGTCGAGGAGCCGCCCCTCGACGAGGTGCTCGCGGAGCTCTTCGCGCGCTCTCGCACGGAGCGCGAGGCGGCGGAGGGCGCTGCGACGTGAGGGCGTGGCTGACCAGGCTCGCGAGCGTGATGCGCGTGGGCGCGGCGGCGGCGCTCGCGTACCGCGGGGAGTTCCTCGTGTGGATCCTCACGACGAACATGCCGCTCGTGATGATCGCCCTCTGGACGCGCGTCGCCGCCGACGGACCCGTGGGGCGCTTCGACGGACGGGGCTTCGCGGGGTACTTCCTCGCGGTGCTGCTCGTGCGCTTTCTCACGGGGAGTTGGGTCGTGTGGGAGCTCACCTTCGCGATCCGTGACGGCTCGCTCCAGACGCGGCTCATGCGCCCGCTGCACCCCTTCGCGCACTACGCCGCCGAGAACCTCGCGCAGATGCCCCTGCGGCTCGTGGTGGCGACCCCCATCGCGGCGACGCTCTACGCCGTCGCGGGCCCCGCGGGCCTCTCGCATGACCCCGTGCAGTGGGCGCTCGTGCCGATCACGCTCGCGGGCTCGTGGGCCGTGCTCTACAGCGCGATGCTCACGGTGGCCTCGCTCTCGTTCTTCGCCGACTCGGCCCTCTCGGTGTGGGAGCTCTGGATGGCCGCGGGCTACGTGTTCTCGGGCTACCTCGCGCCGCTGGAGCTGCTCCCCGAGACCGTGCGGAGCATCGCACAGTGGCTCCCGTGGCGCGCGACGCTGGCGCTGCCCGTGGAGTCCATCGTGGGCCTCATCGACCGGCGCGAGACGATGCGAGGCATCGCGCTTCAGCTCGCGTGGGCGACGGTGTTCAGCGCGTCGGCGACGACGCTCTGGCGACGCGGCCTCAAGCGCTACGAGTCCTTCGGAGGGTGACGCCGATGCGCTACCTCCGACTCCTCGCGGTGCAGCTTCGGACCTCGGTGTCTCAGGCCGCGCAGTACCGCGTCGACTTCATGCTCGGCGCGCTCATCAGCGTGTTCTGGACGGCCACCGCCGTGACGCCGCTCATGGTGCTCTACGACCGCCACCGCACGCTCGGGGGATGGTCGCGCCCCGAGGCGCTCCTCGTGGTGGGCTTCTTCACGGTGCTCAAGGGCGTGATCCAGGGCGCCATCGAGCCGTCGGTGACCAACACCGTGGCGCATCTTCGAAAGGGCACGCTCGATTTCGTGCTGCTCAAGCCCGCCGACGCGGAGTTCCTCGTGAGCACGACGAAGCTCGAACCCTGGCGCGCGACCGACGTCGTGGGCGGCGCGGCGCTGCTCGCCTACGCGGCGCACGGGCTCGACCGCGCGCCGTCGCTCTGGGAGTGCGTGACCGCGGGGCTCGTGCTCGTGGCCTCGGTGGCGATCATTCACTCGCTCTGGATCATCGTGGTGGCGCTCGCCTTCGTGACGGTGAAGGTCGACAACCTGGTGTTCCTCCTGGGGAGCACCTTCGACGCGGCGCGCTGGCCCTCGTCGGTGTGGCGCGGCGCGCTCTCGTGGATCTTCACCCTGATCATTCCCCTGTCGGTGATGACCACGTACCCCGCGCTCGCGGTGCTCGGGCGCCTCGACCTCGCGCACGGCCTCGGCGCGCTCGGCCTCGCGGTGATCTTCGTCGCGACCTCGCGCGTCGTGTGGACGCGCAGCATCTCGAAGTACACGAGCGCCGGCGGTTAGCACGACTGTCCCAGAGCGAGCGGGGTACGCGCCAGACGCACGAACGATGGCCCCAAAGGACCGGCGGCGGTAACGACGCCGGGCGCGATCTCAGCGCGACGCCCCGGCATCCTCACGACCGCCGGTTCCTGCCCGGTGCTCCACCCACATCAATCTGCGACAGTCGTGTTGGGAGCGCGATGGCAGGGTATTTGGTCACCGAGGGGTCTTCGTGAAACCATCGGCGTCCCCTGTCGAAGCCGTCGATGCGTCCGCTCCCCGCCACACTCGCAGCCTTCACTCTCGCGATGGCGTGCGGAAAAGACCGCGCCGTCGAAGACGTCCCGAGCGTCCCTTCGGTGGCGATCGGCATCTCGCTCACCGCGAGCGACGCGAGCGTCGACGGCGACGAGGCCGAGCAGGCGTACCTCCGCGCGCTCGCCGCGCAGAGGGCGCAGATCGCCGACGTCGCGGTCGCGGAGCCCGATGCGCCCGTGGCGCCGCCCGTCGAGAACACCGCGCGACCGGGCGACGGTGGAGGGCTCAACGTCGCGATCTCCATCGACCTCGCGGCGCTCCTCGCGCAACCCGCCGACGCGTCTGCGCCCGCCGACGCCGCAGCGCCCGAACCCGTGGTCGCAGCGCCCGACCCCGCGCTCGCAGCGCCCGCGGCCGCCGCCGCGCCGCCGCCTTCAAGTGGGACGTCTCGGCCAGGCAGCTCCTGGGGGTGTACAGACAGTTGAATGCTGATTGATGATTTCTGATTGCTGTTTGGCTTCCAATCAGC
>JBPOHC010000873.1:0-26707 GCA_052035985.1 Myxococcota bacterium
TCCGAGGTCGGCGCCGCGGCGTCGCGTGAGGGCGCGCTCGAATCGTCGGAGCAGGAGACCTCTTGCACCGTGAGCGCTTCGCTCGGAGGCGTCATGGCGAAGGCGTCTTCGGGCAGGTCGGGGTCGAGCGAGACCTCGCGGTAGCGCACCTTGAGGTCCACGTTGTCGCGCTCCATCACCACGCGCACCGAGTGGGGAAAGGCCACGCCCGACACGTCGCGATAGTCTTCGAAGGTGATCTCCGCGCGCACGCCGCGAGCGTCGCTGAGGGTCGCGCTCGAAGGCCGCGGGTGCTGCTGCTCGGGCCTCGCGTTGTCGTGCTCCTCCGACGTGATCGTGAGCTGGAGCGACTCGGAGCGACCACCCGTTCCCGCGATGTCGAGCACGTAGTGACCGTCGTCCCAGTGGATGCGCGCGTCACCCTCGAAGAGCGGAGGTCCGCCCGCGAGCATCGAGACCACCTCGGCAGACTCCAGCGGAATCCCGAGGAGCTGCGCCGCGACGCAGGGCCTCGCGCGGCCGACGAAGAAGTTTCCCCCGCGGAGGTCGGCCATCGAGAAGCGCTGCCCGTCGGTGACGATGGTGCTCACGGTGTTGCCGAAGGCCCGCGTGTCGACCCTCAGGCTCGGGCGGTTCACGAAGACGAAGACCTCGCCGCGGATGCGCCCCTCGGTGCCGAAGTGATCCGCGGATCCGTGCGCGCGGAGGCTCCGAACGCGCTCGTCGCGCGCGCGAACCTGTCGCAGCACCATCGACGGATCGGTGATGGGATAACGCGGCGGGCTACCGCACGAGATCAGAAGCGCAGAGGCAAGCAACGCCGTCGAGGGGGCTCTCATCGGGCGCGAGGGTAGCGCCCGCGCCGCGCTCGTCGCCACAGCATCGAGCGCCGCGAGGCGAAGCGCATCACGCGGTGTGTCAACCGATGGTTACGGCCGAGCTGAGAACCACGGACACCGAAGGCGCCCCACACAGCCTCTACGTCGTGCACATCGGAAGCATCCGTGCGACGATGCACTACGTGGAACGCCTCGTGCGTAGGCTTCTTCGAACAGGTGCCCGCATGAACCGAATTGCAACGACCGTGACCTTCCTCACTGCGCTCGGCGCGCTCGCTTCGGGCTGTGGTGACCCCGACGGAATCCGCGCCCAGGGCAGCGTCTCGCTCACCGTTCACCAGTCGGGTCAGGCCGACGGCGCGGCGAGCTTCACCCTCCCCGCCGACACCTTCATCGACCCGCCTCCCGGCGTGGGCCGCGGCTTCTTCGGGACCTGCACCCGCACCGGATCGCGCTGGTCCATCGACATCTCGCGCGCCGACAGCGTCGCGGGCGGCCTCCGCCGCGTGGTGCTCGCGGGCTCTCAGGGCGCGGCCGCGGGATCGACCACCGCGAGCTTCACCCTCGGCACCACGGAGTTCTCGGCCTCGGCGGGCTGCACCGGCACCGCGGCCCCCTACGGCGACAACGGCGTCCGCTTCACCGCGACCTGCACGGGCGTGAGCGCCTCGGGCGACCTGCGCACCGTCGACGCCGCGGTGAACCTCACCCTCGAGCGCTGCACGCTCCAGTGAGCGCCGCGTAGCGCGTCGGCCATTCGGAGTCGGCGCACGGTCGTGGACGCAACGTTTCGAACAAGCCGTCGCGCGTGAGCGCAACGGCTTGTCACGTTACGACCACGTTTCGAACGCGTGGGGAGCGCTTCGCCTCCCGTCACTTCACCCCGAAGCGCGCTTCGAAGACCTCCAGAAACACCTCTACCGTCGGCCAGTCGATGTTCGTGAAGCGCAGCTCGCGCACCGAGGAATCGGGGTGCTGCGCGAACCAGTCGATCGCCGTCTCGACCAGGATCTCCGCGCAGAGGCTCTTCGGAAAGCCGAAGATCCCGGAGCTGATCGCGGGCATCGAGAGCGACTTCAGCCCGAGCTCGTTCGCGGCGTCGAGGCTGTTGGCGGCGGCCGCGCGGAGGTTGTCCTCCTCGTCGTCGTCGCCGCCCTCCCACACGGGCCCCACGGCGTGAATGACCTTCTTGCACGGGAGCATCCCCGCGCCCGTCACCGCCACTCCGCCCACGGGGAGCTTGCCGTGCTTCTCGACCCAGGCGTCGCTCTCCCACTGCACCTCGAGGCCGCCCCTTCGCACGATGGCGCCCGCGACGCCGCCGCCGTGCGCCAGCCACTCGTTGGCCGCGTTCACCACCGCGTCGACGGTCTCCTTCGTGAGGTCTCCCTGAACGACACGGATCACCGCGCCGTTCGGCAGCGTGTGCGAGTGCTGGATGTCTGCCATGACAGGCACAATTCTTCGCGCAGAACCCCGGCGACTGTCCACTCGCGATCAGCGCTCGCGCCGCGCCGCGAGGATCCGCGCGACGCGATCGGGCTCGACCCGCAGCGCCATGACCCTCTCGCGGTCGAGCGTCACGCGCCCTGTCGGAGAGCCCTTGGGTTTGCGCACGTAGCGCCGCTCCGTCCAGGTGACCTCGACGAGATCCTGCCCGCGCGCGTCGCTGTGATAGGCAGCCAGCGTGGCCGCGTCGACGAGGAGCTCCGTCGGACACTGCGCCCCCTTCGCGAGCGGAACCACCACGTGCGCACCCGGAACGCCCCTCGCGTGGAGCCACAGGTCATGGGGTTTCGCGACGCGCATCGTGAGCTCGTCGTTGTCCTTCGCGCCGCGTCCCACGAGCACGCGGTGGCCCTTCACGTCGGCGTACTCGATGAACGGGAGCCGCGGCGGCTTCTGCGCGCGACCTGCGCCCGGTGTTGATTCCTTCGGGGTGACGCCGAGCACCTGCGCGGCGGTCATCCACCCTTCGAGGAGCGCGAGGGTCACGGTCTCCGCCGCGTCGACCTCGGCCTCGAGCGCCTTCACCGACTCGATCGCGCGCTGCGTCTCTTCGAGGCGCGCCCACATCATCGCCTCGCCGCGCGCGATGCGCTTCGCCTTCGCGAAGAAGCCCTCGGCCTGCGGCTTCGCGGGGAGCGCGGGGTCGAGCTCGATCTCCAGCGTGCCGCCCTCCTCCCAGTCTTCGAGCGTGGCCTTCGATGCGCCCTTCGCGATCTTCGACCCCTGCGCGAGCAGCATGCGTCCGATGCGCTGGAGGCGCGCCACGTCGTCGACGCGTTCGAGGTCGTGCTCGACGGCCTCACGGCGCCGCGCGAGCCGCTTCGCCTGCGCGCGCAGCCCCTTGAGGAGCGCACCCCGACGAAGCTCCGCGGCGAGCGCGTCGCTGCCGCGAGAGAGCTCGGCGCCCACCTCGTCGAGCGTCCCCTCGGGCTCGCACACGAAGGGAGCGCGGATACGATCGCCCTGCCACGCGAGCACGAGCGCGCCCTCGGCGTCGAGCACGCGGACCTCACCCGAGAGCCCCGCGAAGAGCCGGATGCGCGCGTGCGCTCCCTCGTCGCCGAGGGTGACCCAGAGCGCGCCGTCGTCGTCGAGCGCGACGGAGCGAACGGGCCTCCCGAGGGCGTGCGCCTTGAGCGCCGCGATGAGCGGGTGCTTCGATCCCGCGTGAAACGAGGGCGATCGAGGGAGCCATCCGACACCGACCGCGCGCGGACCGACGCCCACGCCGAGGCGACGCGCGCCGCCGGGGCACCACACGGTGAGCGCCACGAGGCCCGTCTCGGGGGTCACGTACGCGTTGTCGAGGCGTCCGTGCGTGAGCGCTTCGAATTCGTTCGCGGAGGGGTTCATCGCGAGGGTCGCGACTCTACGCGATGCGATGCCGCCACGCTCCTACAGCGCGCTCATCACGGTGCGCACGTCGTCGCCGTCGCCCTCGCGGATCGCCCACAGCGCCACGGTGTCGGCCGAGACGCTCGCCTCGCCCTCGTCACCGAGCGTGATCGCGATGCCGCCCGTCGCGAGCCTCGCCTGCACCGCCGCGTCGCGCGCCGCCACGAGCGCGCCGTTGCCGCAGAGCGTGACCGCGCCCCACGCGCGACCCTCGTGCAGCATCACCGCCATCGGCAGCGGAACAGGGAGCGCCTCGCCGGGCCTCCACCGCGGAACGCCCTTGCGCGGAAGCGGGAGCAGCGCAGGGAGCGTCAGACCCGCCACGCCCTGGAGGGCCGTCGCGGTCGGCGCCACGACCCAGCACGCCGTCGCGATGACGCCGTGCATGTCGGCCGCCACCACGCCCTCGACGGCCATCGTCGGGAGCGCCTCGGGCGTGTTGGGACCATACCGTCCAGAGCGACGCGGCGGCACGAGCACCTCGTCGGGTCCGTCGACGCAGAGCGGGAGGTCACGCACGGGCGCGGGCACGGGGACGAGGTCTTCCTTCGTGAAGACGCCGCCCGTGACGGGACCGACGGTGTTGAGCACGCCCTGGAGCACGCCCGCGCGCTCGAGCGCCGTGATGCCCGTGCGGTGTAGCTGCGTGAGGAACTTCAACCTCGCCGCGAGCCCCGGATCGACGTTGTCCTCTCGCGCTGCACCCACGGCCGCGCGCACGATCTCCGAGAGCGGCAGCGTGCCGAAGCGCGCGTGCGCCGCGAGCACCCCTTCGAGGAGGCCCGGAACCGCCGCCGTCCACCGCTCGGGGTTCGGCTCCTCGGTCACCCTCGGACGCTTCTCACCGATGCCCGGCGCGCGCGCCCTCCCGTCGATGAAGTGCGCGCCCGCGCCGACGCCGGCCACGAGGATTCCACCCGCGCCGAGGAGCGCGGACGAGGAGCTTCGAGCTGCGCCCGCGAGCAACGCCGCGAGGGCCATGTCGACGGCCGTCGCGCCGCTACCTACGAGCGAGAGCCCCGCGGCCTGCGCCACCGGGTCACGCGCGATCACCGCGTTGCGCATCAGCCCTCGTCCTCGTCGTCTTCGAACTCTTCGCCGTCCTCGTCGTCGTCTTCGTCGCCCTCTTCGTCTTCGTCGCCCTCTTCGCCTTCGAGCATCGCCTGCGCGCCGACGCCCTGGGCGATGCCCGTGAAGCCGAGGGCCTCGCGCCACGCGCTGCCCGACTCGAAGACCACGAAGGCTTCATCACACGCCGAGAGGGCCTCGGCGATCTCTTCGAGGCGTCCGGCGTGGTAGCGGCGATCGACGCCGAGGCCGCGCATGCGCGCGTAGGCCACGGGTCCGTCGAGCTCGTCGTGCAGCGGATCGCACGCGACGATCGCGCCGAACTTCGACGCGTGCTCGACGGCGGCCTCGCGCTCCCAGAGGCCCGACGGGTCCCACACCACGGTGGGGACGATCTTCTTCGCGCGTTCGAGCACGGGCGCGAAGCGGGTGAGCGCGACGCTGCCGGGCGACACGGCCATCGGCGTGCGGAAGATCAGCACCTTCGCGCCGAGCGCGTCGACGTTGTTGGCGAGGCGGTCGAGCTCGGAGCGCACCACGGCGGCGTCACGGAGCGGCCACGAGGCGTCGCCGTAGAGCGACGCGGGCGCGACGAGGCCGTAGACGAAGCCCTCGGGGCAGTGCTTCTTCCACGAGGCCAGCACCTTGGGCGAGGGCACCGGCGCGCGGAGGTCGAACTCCACGTAGTCGAGGCGGGTCATGTATCGATCGCGGGGCTTCGTGAAGCCCGCGCATCCAGTATGAAAGGTCGTCATGGCGGAGGGCCGCGGACCCTACACCACGACAGGGCCCCGCGCACTCCCCCTGTCGCGAGGGTTGGCGCGCCTCGCCGGGCAACCCCGCACCCCGCTGCCGCGCGCCCTCTCCCCGCCAGTCGCGGGGCGAGGGCTGTGCGTTCAGTCGGAGTGAGCGCTCGGTCTGACAACGTGGTCAAGCCAGAGCCCCGCGCCTGCGGTCGAGAGAGCCCTCGCCCCGCGACTGGCGGGGAGAGGGCGCGCGGCAGCGGGGTGCGGGGTGCACCACCACGCAACCACCTCCGCCGAGCGGCCGACAACGCGCGCATGGTCGACCCCACACGCAGGCACCTGCCGCGTCATGAGCAGGCGCTTCGCCCTGACAAGATCGCGCTCGCGCGAAGGCTCCGTCGCGCGATGACACCGGCCGAGGGCGTGCTCTGGTCGTACATCCGGGGACAACGCTTCGTCGGACGCTGGCGCCGTCAGCACGTCATCCGCGGCTTCGTCGTGGACTTCTACTGCCCCGGGCTCGGGATCGTCATCGAGGTCGACGGAGGCATCCACGACGCGCAGGTCGCAGAGGACGTCCATCGCGACGAGGTCCTGACCGCCCTCCGCCTCGTGATCGTGCGCCTCACGAACGAAGACATCCTCGAGCGGCTGCCCGACACCCTCCGTCTCCTTCGCTCGGTGCTCGAACCGCTGACGTGACGCAGCCGTCTCCCGCCGATCGTGGGCCGAGACCGCGGGTGAACGGCGCCCCCTTACCGCCGCTCGGGGCGCTCGTACACCGACACGATCGGGACGCCGTCGTACGTGAGCACCTCGGCCGTCGCGGGCGAGCCGTACGCGAGCCAGATCTGGTAGTCGACCTCGTTCATGTGCAGCTCGTGATGCACGATCGCGTAGCGCCCCTCGCCGACCTGCCACACGGGGCGGAGGTCCTCGCGGAGGTAGCCGTCGCGCTGGAGCATCTCCCAGCTCTCGTAGGTCGTGTCGTGGATGTAGACCCCTGCGCCCTCGGGCGGCGCGTGGGTGTTGAACCAGGGCACCAGCGAGCCCGTGGTGAAGCCCCAGAACTGACGGTTGAGCCCCACGTCGGCCGCGCCAGGAGCGCCTCCCACGATGGGCGTGTAGTTGCTCAGACCGAAGGGGTGCGAGTGCGTCGTCTGCGAGAGCGCAGGGAGCAACAGCACCGAGCCGAGCGCCGCCGCGGGGAGCCAGGCGAAGCGTTCCCGCACGCGGTCGCGGAGGTTGTCGTCGAGCTTCGAAGCCACCCACGCGAAGCCCAGGCCCGCCATCAGCGCGAGGAACGGATACGCCGGGAACCAGTGCTTCGTTCCGCCGAAGATGGGCGTCTTCGTCGAGAACCACGGCGCCAGCGGAACGAGGAAGCCCATGCCCACGAGGACGAGCGTTCCGCGGGGGTCGCTGTGCGCGGGGAGGTGCTTCGAGATCCGTGACGTGAGCGCGTTGAGGATCGTCGCTTCGCGCAGCCCGCGGAGGAAGTGCAGCCCGAGCCCCACCACCGCGAGGAGCAGGGTGATGCCGGGCACCGTGAAGAGGATCATCCCCCAGGAGTAGGTCCGCGGAAACGGCGGGCGGAACCAGTTATATCCGAGGAATTCCATGTTGTAGTACGCGTGGTTGAGGTGGAACCCCACGTACTCCGACAGCCTGCCCGGGTGCCCGTCGGGCGTGCGCAGGAGGTCGAACCACATCCACGGCCACAGCGCGACGAACACCGCCGGGCCGATCACCGCCATCGCGAGCAGTGACATCGGCAGCGGGAACTTGCCCGCCTTCGCGTCGGTGTAGATCTCCGATCCGCGCGTCACGACGAAGTGCGCCACCACGAGGAAGGGCACGAACCACGCGTTGTGCTTGGTCTCGAGCGCGAGTCCCCACATGAGGCCCGTCGCGATGGCCCAGCGCAGGCCGCCGTCGGTCGAGCGCCAGTAGCAGTAGAGCACCGCGATCCACATGGTCATCACGGGCACGTCGAAGCAGTCGAGGTGCGCGTGATAGAAGACCCGCGGCATGCACGCGAGGGCGAGCGCGGCGAAGAGGCCGACTCGGTGGCTCCACGCGCGACGACCGAAGAGGTACGTCACCCACAGCCCCAGTCCGCCCATCACCATGCCGGGAAAGCGGAACGCCAGGCTCTCCTGCCTGAAGAGGTGGATCTTCTCGTGGAGGAAGAGCCACGAGATGCCGAAGAGCGACTTCATGAGCGACGGGTGCTCGTGGTTGACGCCCCAGGCCGCGTCGATCGCGGGCCGCGTGAGCGCGCCGGGCCTGTGCTGCAGCACCGCGTTGAACCAGTCGGCATAGGTGCGCGAGGCCGCGAAGTAGAAGCCCTCGTCGCGCGCGAACCCGAGGTGCCGCCCCGTGCGCAGGAGGATCAGCACGTAGACCACGCAGAGCGCGAGGCCGATGAGGTGCGGCTTGAACGCGTCGAGGATTCGCGCGCGCCGCGAGGTGGTTTCGTTGCTCATCGCGTGTCGCCTTCGAAGCAGTAGTGGCGCATCCCCGCGCGGTCGGAGCGCACTTCGAAGCTCACGCGATGCGCGGCTCCGGCGAAGGCGCTGGTGTCGAAGTCGAAGAGCTTCCACCCCTCGTTGTCGTGGTGAATGGAAGTGCCCACGGGCTGACCGTCGACGAGCACGCGCAGCTCGACGGGTCCGCCGAGGTCGTTGCCGAAATCGTCGCCGCGCTCGGCCTCGTACGCGATGGCGTGATGCCCGTGGAGCTTCGTACCCATCGGAACATTTTCGAAGGTCGTCACCATCGTCGCGCCCTGCGCGGGGTGCGACCAGATGCAGCGTCGACCGCGGTGCTCCATGTCCTCGAGAATGGTCACGCCCACGTAGTTCCAGGGCTCTCCGCACATGAAGCGCTCGGGGCCTGCGAGGGCGCCCTGACCGAGCCCTCCGCCCGCGACGACGAGGCCCGATTGAAAGTTGCAGTCGCGCCTCGCGTCACCCTCGACGCGCACCACCGACGCATCGGGAGGCCGCACGTGATCCGCGAAGTCAAAGAGCACGCGCGCGGGCGACGGGTTCACGAGGAGCCGCACCGTGACCCTCCCGAACGAGGTCGCCGACTGCTCTCGCCAGCCCTTGAAATCAGGGTGTTCGCCGCCGCGGATCGTCGCCACCCAGGCGCGCGCATAGCGGGTCGCGTCGGGCCTCGCCGCGTCGCGCAGGGTGATGAGGTCGCGGAAGTACATTCGCGCGAGTGGATCGGTCCAGATGGGGGCCGAGGCGACGAGGTCTCCGTCGCGCTTCTCGTGGGCGATGTGGTCGTGCGCCGCGCGCCAGTGGTCGGGCGTCGGGACGCGCGCCTCGATCACCCACTCCGCGCCGAGTTCGAAGAGCGCGAGGAGCGGCACCACGAGGAACCACCACGCGCGCCATCCCGTCGGGCGCTCGATCTGTGGAGCTTCGCGCTTCGGAGGCTCCTCGGGGGCGGGCGCTGGGGGAGCCTCGGGGGCTCCGTCGGGGGCGGGCGCGGCCTCTTCGGGCGGCGAAGGATCACTCGGCTCGGTCGACACGGCGGCGCGGACCATAGATCAAACCGCGCCGCGAGCGCCACCGCGGCGGAGAACGTCTCGCGGAGCCTCGAAAAACCGCTTGTGGTAGGGTCCCGAGTCGCGCGATGTCCCGCGATGCCGCCACGGCCCCCTCCGCCCAGAACGACGCCACGGGCGATGTTCACGTCATCGCCGGTCACTACGAGGTTCGTCGCGTGCTCGGTCGCGGCGGCATGGGCGTGGTCTACGAGGCCGAGAACACCTGGACGCACCGTCGCGTCGCGGTGAAGGTGCTCGACCCCACCCGCTCGTCGGACCCCATTCAGGTCGAGCGCTTCATGCGCGAGGCGAGGGCCGCGTCGGCGCTGCGTCATCCCAACGTCGTCGACGTGCTCGACATGGGCCAGGACCCCGCCGACGGCGCCCTCTACATCGTGCAAGAGCTCCTCGTCGGAGAGGACCTCCGCGCGCTCCTCGAACGCGAGGGCCCCATCGACGAAGTGCGCGCCCGAGAGATCATCGCGCCGGTGCTCCGCGGCGTGGCGGCGGCGCACGCGCAGGGCATCGTTCACCGCGACGTGAAGCCCGCGAACCTCTTTCTCGCGCGGGGTCTCAACGGCGAGCTCGTGCCCAAGGTAATCGACTTCGGCATCGCGCGAGACATCTCGCAGAGCACCGTGCGCACGGGCACCGGAGAGACCATCGGGACGCCCGCGTACATGGCCCCCGAGCAGCTCCGCGCCGAGCGCGCGCTCACGCCCGCCGTCGACGTGTGGGCTCTCGGCGTGGTGCTCCACGAGATGCTCGCGGGCGACACGCCCTTTCCCTCGGACAACTACAACGTGCTCGTGCATCGGGTGCTCGCGGGTGAGAGGGCCCCCCTCGCCGACACGCTCCCGAAGGTCTCTCGCTCGCTGCGCGCCATCCTCGACCGCGCGCTCGACCCCGATCCCACGAAGCGCTTCGCCGATGCGTCGGCCATGCTCGCCGCGCTCCAGGCCGACCTCGCGGACACCATGCGCGCGAAGGCCCCCACGGCGCGTCCTCCTGCGTCTTCGAAGCGCAGATCGTGGATCGCTGCGGGCGCGCTCACCCTCGTCTCGCTCGTCGCGGTGGGCGTCTCGTACGCGAGGCAGCCGCGACCGACCGACGGCCCGATGCAGAGGCCTCCGGCCGCGCACGCCGAGGTGACCCCCGTCGAGGCCGATGTGCCTCCGACGCCGGTGCACACGGCCCCCGCGACGACCGATGCGTCGGTGATCGAAGACGCGTCTCCCGCGCACACGGAAACGGTCGCGGTGACCGCGCTCCCCGATGCGAGCGCGTCCGCCGAGATGAGCGCCCACGCGCACGGTCGACCGGGCAGATCGCACGGACGCGCGGCCCACGCGGAGCCCGCAGCGCAGCCTCCTCCTGCGCAGCCTCCCGCGGCGCCCGTGCAGACGCCCACGAGGCCGCGACTCCCGACGGGCGGGGCGTATCCGACGGAGTAGTGCGTCGCGTCGGAGGCGCGCGGGTGTATCGTCGCCGCGACCGGATGAGCCACGACGACACGACGCAGACCACGCCGAAGCTGCCTCCCTCGGGCCTCCAGCTCCGGGTGGTGACCACGAGCGGACCGCAGATGCTCACGCTCCCTCCGCGGGGCTCGGTGGTGATCGGACGCGCCGAGGAGGCCGACCTTCGCATCGACGACCGCTCGGTCTCACGGCGACACGCGACGCTGCACCTCGGAGAGACCGTTCAGCTCGAAGACCACGGCAGCGCCAATGGCACGCGCGTGCGCGGAACGGCTGTTCCCTCGGGCTCGCGGGTGACCGTGCGCGTCGGTGACGTGATCGAGCTCGGCACGGTGCTCTGCGCGCTCGCGGGCGCGGCGCCCGAGGTGACGTCGAAGCCTCCGACCGAGGGAGCGCCCGGTGAGATCGTGATCGCCAACGCGGCGATGGTGCGGCTCCACGCGCTCGTCGATCGGGTGGCGGGCGGCGGTGTTCACGTGCTCCTCCTCGGCGAGACGGGGTCGGGCAAGGAGGTCTTCGCGGAGCGCCTCCATCGACGCTCGGTTCGGCGCGACAAGCCCTACGTGAAGGTCAACTGCGCGGCCCTCACCGAGACGCTCTTCGAAGCCGAGCTCTTCGGCTACGAGAAGGGAGCGTTCTCGGGCGCCGCCGCCCCGAAGCCCGGTCTCATCGAGACGGCCGAGGGCGGAACGATCTTCCTCGACGAGGTGGGCGAGCTCTCGCTTCCGCTTCAGGCGAAGCTCCTCCGCGTGCTCGAAGACGCGCAGGTTCGCCGCGTGGGCGGGATCAAATCTCGCCCCGTCGACGTGCGCATCGTGTCGGCCACCAACCGCGACCTCGAAGCCGAGGCCGCCGCGGGGCGCTACCGCAGCGACCTCTACTTTCGCCTCAACGGCTTCTCGATCACGATCCCTCCGCTGCGCGAGCGCGTCGACGAGATCGCGCCCCTCGCGCGCTACTTCGCGCGCCTCGCGTCGGAGCAGTCGGGCAGACCCGCGGCCACCATCAGCCGCGAGGCCATGTCGATGCTCGAAGCGTATCGCTGGCCCGGCAACATCCGCGAGCTGCGCAACGTCATCGCGCGCGCCGCGCTGCTCTCCTCCGACGGGACCATCGCGCCCGAGCACCTCCCCGTCGACAAGATGCGCCCCGTCGCGGCAGCGCCCGCGGTGCCCGCATCCCCCGCGTCTCCCGCGTCTCCCGCGAGCGCGCCCTCGGCGGAGAGGCCTCTCCCCGATGACCTCCGCGACGCGCTGAGCGTGGTGGAGCGGCAGCGCATCATCGACGCGCTCGACCGCTGCGCGGGCAACCAGACACGCGCAGCCTCGCTCCTCGGGATCTCGCGTCGCGCGCTGGTTTCGAAGCTCGAGCAGTACAGCCTCCCGCGCCCGCGCAAGAACCGCGAAGACTGACCCCTGTCGCGACGCGCGCGAGGAGCTTTACGAGCGCCTCGCTCTTCCTGTAGCGATGGTGGGGATGGCTCTGCCCGAACACCCCCGACGCGCCCTCCTCGCGGCCCTCTCACTGACGCTCTGCCAGTGCGGCTCCGAGGGCTTCTTCGAACTTATCTCGCCCGTGTCACCCGGCGGGGTGTCCACGGGGTGCGGCGCGGGCGCGATGCCCTCCGTCACGGCGCTCGAGGTCGGTCGCGTGACCAGCGACGCCGACGGAGGCGTCGCCTTCGCGCCCTACAACGAAGGCGATTCGGTGGCCGTGGTGCGGGGATTTCAGGGCTCCGACATGCTCGTGCTCGCGCTGCGCGTCTCGGGCGCGGGCGGTCAGACCTGCCTCCAGCAGCGCACCGACGTCATCGACGGAGCGGGCGCGCGCGTGAGCTTCAACGCCGTCTCCCAGTCCTTCAGCCCGCAGCCCGACGGGACCTCCTTCACGCCTGGGATCTTCTTTCCGGGAGACTACGTGGCAGGCCCCGCGACGATCCGCGTCGCGCTCGGCGGGCGCTCGCTCTCGCGCAACATCCGGGTGGTGCGATGAGCCGCGCCGTCACGGCCTCGCTGCTCGGCCTCGCGCTCTCGGTCGCGTCGTCCGCGGCGGGCGCGCAGGGAGTACCCCGTCGCGCGGTGGGCTTCGGCGTCGGGCTCGCGCTCGGCGGAGAGCGCACGAGCGTCAACACCACGCACTGGATCCTGCAGCCGCTCAACGTCGAGGTGCGCGTGCCCGTCACAGCCCGCCTCGAGCTCGGGGCGCACGTCCCCGTGGGCAACGTGATCTACGGCAACATCGCCGAGAGCGGGCAGCGCTTCGTGTGGTTCGACGTCTTCGCGACGTGGTACCCGCTGCGCGACGCGGGCGGGCTCTTCGTCGCGCCGGGCCTCGGGCTCCTCTACGGCAGCAACGAGGCAGCGCGCGGCGTGGGCCTCGAGATCCCCGCGCGCGTCGGCTGGGAGTTCACGCGCGCCTCGCGCGCCTTCGCGACGGCGCTCTCGGTGCGACCGTGGGTCGACGTGGTGTTCCCCTCGGGCAACGTCGACGTGGGGACGCGCTACGGCGCCCTCGTCGAGCTCACCCTCATCGGCTACGTCACGCGCTGAGCGCGCACCCGAACCGCCCGTCGCTGCATCGCATCGACGTGACGCAAACCCTCCGCCTCGCGCTCGCCTTTGCGCTCTCAACCGCGTGCTCTCGCGCCGCCTCGACGCCGCCCTCGGCCACGCCGCAGCCCGCGACCGTCGAGCCCGTGACGGCGCCCACCGCCGCAGCCCCCTCACCCGCCGCCGCGACCCCCTCGCCCGCGGCCCCCGAGCTCGCGGTCACCTCCCCCGCCCGCAGCGCCCTCATCGCCGCGGGAGACGCCGCGCCGTCGTTCACCGCGACCACGCACGACGGACGCCACATCGAGAGCAACGGAGCGCCGCGGCCCCGCGCGCTGGTGGTGTACTTCTATCCCCGCGACGAGACGCCGGGATGCACCCGAGAGGCGTGCTCGTTCCGCGACGCGTCGCGCGCGTTCGACGAGGCGGGCGCCGACATCGTGGGCGTGAGCACCGACACGAAGGCCGCGCACGAGGGCTTCGCGACCCACCACGGGCTCACCTTCGGACTCATCGCAGACCCGCGCGGACAGCTCGCGGCGGCCTTCGGACTCGACGCCTCGGGAGGCTTCGCGCCGCGCGTCACCTTCGTGATCGGTCGCGACGGACACATCGCGCGCGTGTTCCCCAACGTGAGCGTCGATGGACACGCCGACGCGGTGCTCGCCGCCGTGCGCGCTGCGCAGCCGCGGTGACAGCCCCCCGCCGACGTTCGCGCGTTCAGCCCGACGTGCGCGTGAGCGTGAAGGTGCCCGATTCGACGACGCGCTGAACGCCGATCGACCACGTGCCTCGCATCCTGCCCGCGGCCTCGTCGAGGGTGCCCGCGTAGTCGACGAAGTGCTTGCCATACTGCTTGATGAACGTGATCGCGTCGCCGTCGAGCTTGCCGTCGATGCGGTACGCGCCGAGGCGATCGGCGCCTGCGCCTTGCACCCTCCCGCTCGGGTGAAACGTGAGCGTGCAGCGCATCTCGCCCGACTGGTCCGCACCTTTCCAGACGCCCTTCCATGCGCTGCGGCGAGGCTTCGGTTCGTTCGTAGGTGGGTCTGAGCTCACGGCGGCGTCCTCGCGAGCGTTTGAGCACCCAACCGCGTCGCAGATCAAGCCCCTCGCGACGTGTTCGCCAGACCAATGATATTGGTGGGTCCGTTCAAGTCGGGTCGTCGAGACACCGTATCCTCTCGTCGGGAGCCGCGCGTCCCAACCACGCCGCAGAGATCGAGATGGACCAGATCGAGAGCGCGACCGACACCGCCGAGGACCTCGCGAGCATCCGCGCCCGCGAGCAGACCCTCTCGGCCCGCTACTTCGGCGCGCTGCGCATCGTCGTCGCGGTCTGCTCGACGATCAGCTTCGCGGTCTTCGGACGCCTCTTCGGTGCCACGCACCTGCGCGGCGCCGACGCGCTCTTCGCGGCCTACGCTCTGGCCGCCATCGGCGTGTTCCGCGTGAGCAGTCTCAGCGCCCGGTGGGCGCGCGCCGTGGGCCTGGCGGTGCCTGTGCTCGACGTCCCCGTCACGGCCGCGCTCGTGTTCGTGCTCCGCGGGAGCGCCGCGGACCTGCCCGCGCTGATCTTCTTCAACGCCGCGTTCCTCGTGCTGCTCATCGCGGCCTCGTCGCTGTGGCTCTCGCCGCGCCTCGTGGCCGTGACGGCCCTCGCGGCGGCCGTCGCCGAGCTCGTCATCCAGCACAGCGCCTTCGCGGCGGGCTACATCCTCGCGAGCACCCTGATGCTCTTCGGCACCGCCGCGGCGCTGAGCGCGTTCGTCGTGCAGCGCAACCTCTCGCTGGCCGCCGCGACGGAGCAGCACCTCAAGCGCCGCCGCGAGGCCGAGCTCGTGCTCAACGCCGCGCGCGACGCCGCCGAGGAGGCCGTGAAGGCCAAGAGCCAGTTCCTCACGAACATGAGCCACGAGATCCGCACGCCCATGAACGGCGTCGTCGGCATGACCTCGCTGCTCCTCGACACGCCCCTCACGGGCGAGCAGCGCGAGCTCGCGCGGGTGGCGCGCTCGTCGGCCACGGCGCTGCTCGGCATCCTCGACAGCATCCTCGATTTTTCGAAGGCCGGATCGCGCGTCGACCGGGTGACCTGCGAGCCCTTCTCCCCGCGGGCGCTCCTCGCCGAGTGCGAGGCCCTCGTCTCGGCCGAGGCGAAGCGCAAGGGCATCGCGCTCTCCGTCGACGTCGACGCCAGCGTGCCGCGGCGGCTCTGCGGCGCGTCGGGCCGCCTGCGGCAGGTGCTGCTCAACCTCGTGGGCAACGCGGTGAAGTTCACCGACGAGGGCTCCGTGACGCTGCGCGCCTCGATGCGCGACGACCTGCTGCGCGTCGAGGTCGAAGACACGGGCATCGGCATCGCGCCTGACGCCCGCGCGCGGCTCTTCACGGCCTTCGCGCAGGCCGACAGCTCGATGACCCGACGCCACGGCGGCGCGGGGCTCGGCCTCGCCATCTCGCGCAAGCTCGTCGAGAGCATGGGCGGCGAGATCGACTTCGCGAGCGACGGCGTGCGCGGGACGACCTTCTGGTTCACGGCCGGCGTGCAGCGCAGCGCCCCGAGGCGCGCCGAGGCGACGCCCCACGCGGAGACCCTCAGCCCCGGCGAAGCCCCGAGGCTCGCGGGCCGCGTGCTCGTGGTCGAAGACAACCTCGTCAACCAGAAGATCGCGGCGCGCATGCTCGCGCGGCTCGGGCTCGAGGTCGACGTCGCCAACAACGGCCTCGAGGCCCTCAGCGCCATGGCGCGCCCCTACGACGCCGTGCTCATGGACTGCCAGATGCCCGAGATGGACGGCTACGAGGCCACCGCCGAGATCCGGCGACGCGAGGGAGACTCGCACCGCACGCCCATCATCGCGGTGACCGCCCACGCGACGCCCGGCGACCGCGAGCGCTGCCTCGCCGCGGGCATGGACGCGTTTCTCACCAAGCCGGTGCAGCCGACCACGCTGCGGACCGCGCTGTTGAAGTACCTCGCGCCCTGAGCGCGACCGCGCGGAGGGATCACATCTTCAGCACGACGGCGACGCCCACGAGGGCCACGAGCGCGCCCACCGCGCGGCGCGGGGTGACGGCCTCGCCCGAGAGGCGCGACGCGAAGAGCAGCCACAGGGTCCCCGTCTGCGTGAGGAGCGCAGCGCGAGAGGCCGTGCCGTATTTCATCCCGCCGAGCCAGAGGAGCATCGAGACGTAGGTCGCGAGCACCGCCGTGGGGACCGCGCGCCACCAGAGCCGCTGCGGGCGCATGAGCGAGAGGGCCTCGCGGGCGCGGCCTCGCAGCGCCGAGGCCACGAGGAGCGCCGCAGATCCCGCGAGGAGGCGGATCGCCGTGGCTTCGAAGAGGTCGGCGCGGGCGAGGGCCGGGCGCGCGATCACGACGCCCGTCGCGGTGGTCATGACGCCCGAGAGGAGGAGCGCGAATCCCCTTCGGTCGACGACCGTGGCGCCCCGGCCCGACCACGCGACGGCGGTGAGCCCGAGCACGACGAGGGGCGCGCCATAGATCAACCCCGGCGCTGGCACCTCGCCGAGGAACACGGTGGCCAGCGCGATGACGGTGGGCGAGTAGATGCAGTCGGCGACGGCCGCGACGGAGGCGTCGACGCGCGCGAGCCCCGCGAGGAAGAGCGTGTCGGCGACGGCCAGGCCGAGCACGCCGCTCAGCGCGAGCGCGGCGAGGTCCGCGGGTCGGTGGTGCACCTCCCAGCGGTGACCGAGCGCGAGGGAGGTGAGCACCACGAGCGCCGACGCGAGCGCGCTCTTGAAGAGGTTGAGCGACACCGCGGGCACGCCGCGCATCGAGCGGAGGAGCAGCACCGCAGCGGCCCAGACCGCGGCGCATCCGAGGGCCATGGCGTCGCCGAGCAGGGAGGGCACGGCGGCCTCTCTACCACGCGCCGCTCCGCGGTGGCGCCACACGCGTGCCTCGCGCGAGACGCGACGGGTCGACGGGGGATGCGGGCGCGGTGCTCGGGCGCGGATTTGACACGAGCGGGCCGACGGATCGAAGAGAGCCGGAGATGATCGCTCCCAACGAAGACCGCGGTTCTTTCTGGTCACGCGCGCTCGTCTCGGGCGTCGTCGTCGCGCTCGTCGCGGCGAGCTGCTCACCGAACGCGGGAGGGCCCGCTCCGTCGCAAGACGCCGACACGTCCGACGCGCTCCCCGCCGACGCCGCCACGCAGGACGCGGCCTTGGGCGACGCGAGCGTCCGCGATGCGACCGCGCCCGATGTGATCGCGCCCGATGTGATCGCGCCCGATGTGATCGCGCCCGATGCGACCGCGCCCGATGTCGTCGTTCCTGATGTCGTCGTTCCCGATGTCGTCGTGCCCGATGTCGTCGTACCCGATGTGCCTGCGCCCGATGTCGTCGTACCCGATGTGCCTGCGCCCGATGTCGTCGTGCCCGATGTCGTCGTTCCTGATGTCGTCGCGCCCGATGTCGTCGTGCCCGATGTCGTCGTGCCCGATGTCGTCGCGCCCGATGTCGTCGTGCCCGATGTGCCCGATGTCGTCGTGCCCGATGTCGTCGTGCCCGATGTGCCCCCTGTCGATGCGGGCTGCACGAGCGCGACCTGCCCCGCGGGGACGGCGTGTTTCGCAGGGGTCTGCACCGCCTACACGACGACCTACGACTGCACGCGCTCGTACTCGTCGGGCTACTGCGCGGGATGGTCCGCCACCACCGACGGACGGAGCTGGAGCTGCTCTCGCTCGTACTCGTCGGGCTACTGCGCGGGGTGGTCCGTCTCCGCCGACGGCCTCACGTGGAGCTGCTCGCGCTCGTACTCCTCGGGCTACTGCGCGGGCTGGGAGGTCTCCGTCGACGGTCTCACCTGGAGCTGCACCCGGTCGTACTCGTCGGGCTACTGCGCGATGTGGTCCGGCGGCGCCGATCAGCGCGCATGGAGCTGCACGCGCTCCTACTCCTCGGGCTATTGCGCGGCCTGGTCCGTCTCCGCCGACGGCCTCACATGGAACTGCACCCGCTCGTACTCCTCGGGCTACTGCGCCGCGTGGTCGAGGCCCGCGGCGCCGACGACGGTCTTCGCGCCGCCCCTCGTGCTCTGATCTCTCAGCGGCAGGTGCCGTCGGGCTGCGGTTGCAGGTCGTAGTTGCAGCAGCACGACGTGCCCGGGACCATCACCTGATGCGGCGCGGGCGCCGAGCACTGGAACGACCCCATCGCGCAGCTCGAGCCGCCGCCACCGGGAGGCCACGCGCCCACGGACCCGAGGCACGCGATGGGGCGCACGGTCGTGAGTCGACAGCTCCCCGCGCTCGAGGCCGCGCCGCAGACGTGGTTGAAGGTCCCCGTGTCGAGGTCGAAGTGAGGATGCGTGTTCGAAGCGCACCAGTCACACGTCGCGACGACCGCCCCGCAGCCGTTGCCGCAGCACACCGGAAACGCCCCCGGAACGGGCCCCACGCACGCGCAGTTGGGCTGCATGTCAGTTGCGTTCACGCAGGGGCCGCACTCCTGATAGCCCGATCCGCCGCAGCGGCAGTAGCCACCGCAGCGATCGGTGAGCGCGACGACGGCGACTCCCCCCGGGCCCGTGATCTCGTAGCAGAGCCCCGACGCCTCGGTCATGCCGAGCCCCCAGAGCCGCACGCGCTCTCCCGTCACGGAATCGCGTGCCTCCTGGCTATTTCCGACGATGACCGGGTTCGACGCGGCGATGCCCACGCAGCGACCGCTCCCCGTAGCGCCCTCGCAGAGCGGAACGCCGAGACCCGTCGCGACGCGCATCGCGGTCACCTCGGGGTACTCGATCTGCGTGACGCCGTGACAGCCGCCCGTCGAGAGCGTGCAGTAGTAGGTCGTCCACGCCTCGGGCGTCGTGAGCACGCCCGCGTACCCCGCGTTGAAGCGGCACGCGCCGTCGACGCAGCGACCGAGCGTCGGCGGACACGTCTCGGCGTTGCACACGACAGGCGGCATGCACAGGTCGAGTCCCGCGGCGACGTGGAGCGGCGTTCCGCGGTGCTGATAGCCGCAGCCTCCGTCGCTCGATGCGGCGGGCGTATCGGTCGCATCGTCGTTCGTCACAGAGGGCCGATCGGCCATCGCGACGTCGGGCGACGCGGCGGTGCGGTCGAGCGAGGCGTCGGCGCTCGTCGCGGTCGAAGCGTCATCGCACGCAGACAGCGTGAGGGTGATCGCGAGGGCGGCGACGGAGCGTCGCGCGAGGTGTCCACGATTGACGCTCATACGCGTCGAGTGAGGCACCGCGCGCGACGCTCCGTCAAGCGTGTCGAGCGCCGCGAGGAGGCGCTCAACCGGCCTGGGCGCTCTCGCCGAGCAGCGATCGAATGGGCCCCGCGGCCTCTTCGATGCGCGCGCCTGGAGAGTCGAGCCACGCGGCCAGCGCGCTCGCACGCTCGGCGAAGAGCGGGCTCTGCACGGCGATCTCGCCGAGCATCGCGTCGAGGCGCGTGAGATCGGGACGCTCGCGGTCGAGGCGGAGCTGACGGTACGGGACGCCGCCGAGCGCGAGGGCCGACGTCATCTGTCCGCGCGCCTGCTGGCCGATGAACGACACGAAGGTCACCTGCGCCGGGTACACCTCGGCGCGGTAGCGGGCGAGCATCGCGTCGAAGCGCATCCGCTGGCACTCGGAGTTCTCCTCCTCGTCGGTCACGACCACGAAGGTGCGCACGAGCGCGCGTCGCTCGAGCGAGGGCCAGAGCGCCGCCGCCGGCGAGGTGCACCCGTTGGCGCGCGTGTCGTCGGTCACCGCGAGCACGTCCGACGCGCTGCGCGGAGAGGTCTTCGGGAGCATCAATCCCCCGTTGAAGAACCGCAGCTCGGCGCGCGTGAGCACGGTGAACACCGAGCCGATGATCGTCGCCACGCGGATCGCCACGGTCATGCTCGAGGACGCGTCACCGAGCACCACCACGGGCGCGTCGAGCGGCAGTCGCATGCGCGAGAGCTGCCCGTCGACCACGGGGACGAGGCGCTTCCAGAACGGCGCCTTCGCGTCGCGGAGCGTGAGCACGCGCTCCATGAGCTTGCCGCAGCCGAGCGTGGGCTCCTCGCCCGCGTCGAGGCGCGCGGTGATGGCGCGGTCGACGGCGGGCGAGCGCAGCTCCTCGTAGAACCAGAGGAGCGTGTCGAGCGGCTCGTAGCGCGCCACGGCCTCACGGAGCGCGGGCGACAGGGCGCCCTTCACCGTGCGCAGGTGCGAGTACGGCACGCGATGCGACTCGGCCACCTCGGCGAGCTGCGCGGGCGTGGCCGACGCGCAGGCCGCGAGGGCCGACCCCTCGGGGGCTGTTCCGCCGAAGGCCACGGGCAGGAACCACGGCGCCGCGAGCGCGTCGGGGCGCGGGTGCACGAGGTCGGCGACCTGTCGCCACGGCGTTCCGGGCATCGAGAAGGCGAAGCCCGTGAGCGCCTCGGCGCGCACCGACGCGAGCCAGCGGCGGACGTGCCTCGCGAGCGCGCCGCTCACCGATCCGACGGAGCCCTCGCGCTCGAGGTCGTTGGCCTGCGAGCGCAGCTTGCCGAGCGTGCGCACGGACGCAGAGCCCGCCTCTTCGAGGGCCGCGATGCGCCTGCGGAGCGCGCGCGCCTGACGTCCGGCGTCGAGCAGCGCGAGGGCCTTGACCACGGCCGCGACGCCCCACGCAGGACGCGCCAGCAGCGCCTCGGCGAGCTCGTGATCGCGCAGCGACCAGGCCGCGGCGAGCACGCGCGCGCGCACGCCGGGGCTGAGGTCGACGCCGTGTTCGAGCGTGAGGAGCAGGGTGGCGACGTACGAGGCGCGCGCGTCGCGGAGCGCGCGGTGATGCTCCGCGAGCGCGACCTCGTCGACGCCGACGAAGAGTCGCAGCATGTCCATGGTGAGAGTGAGCTCCGGTGATGCGTCGACCGACGCGAGGAGAGGAGGCAGAGAGACCAGCGATGCGGGGGAGAGAGGTAGAGGTGACGGAGCGTCCTGTTGAGGGCTGCTTTGGGCTCAGCTCCCGGAAGGGCGACCGCGCCGTGGCTCGCGCGAGGCGAGTGTCGAGTTGGCGAGTAACCCCGTAATCCGCGCCCTTGCGAGCGACAGATCGGGTGTGGACGCCCCGTCACCCGGGCGGAGATCTGTCACGCGTCTTCGAAGCGCGCCAGCAGTGACGGACGATTTTCTCTCGCGCGAGGGACTTTCGCGGCGCGCGCTCCGCGCTATGCCCCGGTTCACGCCGGCCGGGGTTCGGATACAGTCGTCGACATGATGATTCGTCTCACGCACGCAGAGGTGGTCGGCGACGTGGTCTTTCTCACCGACCCCGATGCGCCCGATCGACTGGCTCGCCTGCCCGCCGCGCCCGCGCCCGTCGTCATCGAGGGCGCGCCCGAGCTCCGTCTCGTGATGTACCGCCAGACGATCGGCGACGCCGAGCCCGAGCTGCCCTCGGGAGGCGTGCTGAGCGCGCTCATCGACACGGCCCCCGCGTCCCTTCAGATCGATCAGGCGGAGGTGACCGTGCGAGCGCGGCGCGAACGCGACACGCCCCCGGCCGCGTCGGTCGTCGTGGCGGGCGGCGAGGTCTCGCTCTTTCTCGGTGACCGCAGGCTCGTGACGTCTCCGACGCCCTCCGGCGCGCGGGTCCTGGTCGCGCTGAGCGCGTCGCTCTCCGTCGAAGGCGCGGTGCTCGTCAACGCGAGCCCCGACGGGGGATCCTCGCCGCTCGCGATCACCGCGCGCTACGACGTCTCCGTGCTCCATGAGGGGCCGTCGATGCGCGTGACCGTGAACGCCGACGCCGCCGCGCACTCGATGGGCGGCGCCTCGATGACCGGAGCCGAGATCGACGCGAAGATCGACGCGGCCATCGCCGCAGGCTTCGTGCGCATCGAGCTCGCGGGCGAGGGCGACGCGCGCGCTCCGACGGTGCGGGCGGTGATCGCAGGCGCGCTCTTCACGCCGGTCCCGAGCGGAGCGTGGTCGGGCATCCCGACGCTTCACGGCGTCGGCGCGGTGCGCGCGCGTGGCGGCGCGACGACCACGTGTACGCTGACCGCAGGCGCGCCCACGCTGGTCCCCATCTTCGCGTCGGCGCCGTTGCCCGCGGTGCCCGCGGCGAAGCGCGCGGCTGTCGACATCCCGACCTCGCAGGTCGAGCGGATCGAGGTGTTGCCCCTCGCGTTGCGGAGCGCCCCCGACGTCGTCCTGATCGAGGTGGACTTCGAGTTCCCCGACGGCAGCGCTCCGACGCTGACCTTCCGCCGCGCCAATGGCGACCGTCCTCGCTCGGTCCCCTTCGTCGCCACGACCCGACCGACGCTGTACCGCTGGAGGAGCCGCGCGTTTCACGCCGACGGTCGCTCCACGAGCACCGACTGGCGGACGTCGCAGAACCGCGTGCTGGTCATCGTCCACGAGGCGCCGCACGGCGACGCGGGCGGCGGCGCGACGCCGACCTGAGGGCGTGACGGCCCGCGGCGTGGCGGATTCACGCGCGCATCGGGACTCTTCTCGGCGAGCGCTCCTTCGCGCGGTGATCGCGCCGCCGAGAGATGACCGTCACGGATGCGGGTGTTCATCACGGTAGAGCCCGAGCACCTCGCGGGCGTCGACGCCGTGGTCCACCGCGTCGTGAGGTTGAGAACGGAGGGCGCCGCGACGGCCGCGCGGGTCGAGGCGTCTGGGCAGCGCGCCCGGTGTCACTGTGACGCCCCGCGACACCCTCCGCGCACGAGACGCTCCCGTCGTACGCATGTTCCTGCGCCGCTGCGACGCGCGGTTCGCGTCGGCGGGGGCAGAACACCGTGGCGACGCGATGTAATCGCTTCTTGCTAGGACGAGACATCATGAGAAGCATCTCGACCTCGATCGCGATCGCGCTCCTCTGCGCCTGCGCGCGCCCTCTCCCTGCGCCGCCCGCCCCCCAGATGGGACCCGCGGGTCCGCCCGCGGCGGTGACCGGCGCCGAGGTGGAGGTCGAGACGCAGCGCGGCGACTCGCTGGTGGTTCGCTCTCCGTCTCGCACCACGCCGCTCGGCGCGGGCGACGAGTGCCCCTCGTTCTCTGCGTTGACGCACGAAGGACGGCGGGTGGAGGTCGCCGCGGGGACGCAGCCTCGGGCCCTGGTGGTGTACTTCTACCCGCGCGACGAGACGCCGGGGTGCACGCGCGAGGCGTGCTCGCTGCGCGACGCCTTCCACGACATCACGGCGGCAGGCGCGGACGTCATCGGCGTGAGCACCGACACGCTCGCGGCGCACCGCGCGTTCGCGGAGCATCACCGGCTCCCCTTCGGACTCATCTCAGACCCCGACGGGCGCCTCGCCGCCGCGTTCGGGCTGCGAGTGACCGACGGCGTCGCGCCCCGGATCACCTTCCTCGTCGGGCGCAGCGGCCATGTGGGACGGGTGTTCCCCGACGTACGGGTCGACCTCCACGGCGCCGACGTCATCGAGGCCCTCGCGACGCTCCACTGAACGCCTCGGGAGCGCCGCGCAGCGCGCCGGTCTCTGGCCCGTCGAGGACTGTAGCGAGCAGCGCGAGCATGCGCGTCGCGCGCGTCTTCATCGCGGCTGCCGCGTAACGCGGATCAGGCTGCGCGTGCGAGGCCCGCGTCAAGCATCACGCCATCGGGTCACGGTCGACATGCGCCGCGACTTCCCTCAAAGATGCGGCGCCGTCGAGAGAGAGGAGCGTCACGGATGCGGGTGTTCATCACGGGAGGATCGGGCTTCGTCGGAGGCCACGTCATCGAGCGGCTGAGTCCGCGCCACGAGGTCCGCGCGATGGCGCGCTCCGATCGCTCCGCCGCGACGGTGCGCGGTTACGGCGCGACGCCGGTTCGCTGCGACCTCGACGCGGTGGAGCCCGAGCACCTCGCGGGCGTCGACGCGGTGGTTCACTGCGCGGCCTACGTCGAGGAGTGGGGCACGCGCGACGACTTCTGGAAGGGCAACGTCGAGGGCACCACACGCATGCTCGACGTGGCCCGACGCGCGGGCGTCGGGCGCTTCATTCACATCGGCACCGAGGCCGCGCTCTTCGACGGTCACGACCTCGTCGACATCGACGAGACCTTCCCCTACCCGACGCGCCAGCGATACCTCTACAGCGAGACGAAGGCCGAGGCCGAGCGTCGCGTGCTCGCCGCCAACCGCGACGGCTTCACGACGATCTCGCTTCGCCCGCGCCTCGTGTGGGGACCGCGCGACACCTCCGTGCTCCCCGCCGTGCTCCGCATGGCGCGCGAGGGCGCGTGGGCCTGGCTCGATGGAGGCCGTCAGCGCACGTCGACCGTTCACGTCAGCAACGTCGCGCTCGCCGTCGAGCTGGCCCTCTCCGCAGGACGCGGCGGTCAGGCGTACTTCATCGCCGACGACGGGACCCGGACGATGCGCGAGTTTCTGGGCGCCCTGACCACCACGCAGGGCGTGACATTGTCTGACCGATCGATGCCCGGCGCGATCGCCCGCCCGCTCGCCCGCGCGATCGAAGGGACGTGGCGCGCGCTCGGCATCCGCAAGGCGCCGCCGATGACGGCCTTCGCCATCGCGATGATGTCGCGCACGGTCACGGTGAAGACCGACAAGGCCCGCGCCGACCTCGGCTACGCGCCCGCGGTGAGCGTCGCCGACGGCCTCGCCGCGATGCCGCGTCTCACGTAACGCCGCGCGCCACCGCGGTGGACGTGCGCGCTCGCCGTGACGTTGGTCATGCGCGTGTGGTACCTCCGTCTCGCGATGGCGCTCACGACGATCCGCGCGGTCTCATACGACGCGATGCGCGCGTGGCTCTCGGGCGAAGACCCGCTCGGACGCTGCGCGGCAGCGGCTTCGTCGCACGACCGCGTGTGGATCATCTCGATCACGGGCTCGCCCGAGTGTCCTCACAACGCCTTCGAGGGCTGGGGCGAGGGCGGCCCTGCGCCGCTCGTGACCGACGGCGACGACCGCATCGCGCTGGTCTTCGACGACGTCGAACCGCGGCCCGACAGCGCGACGCGCGAGGGCTTTGTGTGCTTCGATCCCGCGATGGCGGCGCGCGTCGTCGAGTTCGTGCTGCGCGCGCACGGCGACTCCGACGCGCGGCGCGACGCGCTGCTGATCAACTGCCACGCGGGCGTGTCGCGGAGCGGCGCGGTCGCGGACTTCGCGCGCGTCGTGGCGGGCGTCTCGTATGACAGCTTCCGTCGAGAGAACCCGCAGGCGGTGCCGAACGCGTGGGTCCGTCGGCTGCTGCTCGACGCGTGGAACACGCGGTTGGGGACGGACACGCCGGTCCGCTGACGACGCGCGTCTCTGCTACCCGCGCACCTCGACGACACGGGATGCGCCCCGGATTCGGAATCCGGTGGCACCCCGACGACGACGGATGGCCCCGGATTCGGAATCCGAGGGCACCCCGACGACGCGGGATGGCCCCGGATTCGGAATCCGAGGGCACCCCGACGACGACGGATGGCCCCGGATTCGACTTCTTGATGCCTCCCCACGCTGCTCGAACGCACGCGGAGGCGAAGAGAAGGTGCTCCCGATGTGGCGTCAGCGCGTTGCTCTCACGTCTCGCGCACGCCGTAGTGATCCCACTCGCCGTGATCGCCGGTGGCGATCCACCCGCGGCCGTCGGGCAACGCGACGAGCTCGGCCCAGGGAACCGTCGCCGCTTCGAAGATGGGCACGCGATCGACCTCGCGCAGCGCGGCGTCGTACACGCCGAAGCTCCGCGCGGAATCTTCGACCGTGACGAAGTACGCGCCCACCGCGGCGATGCCCATGAGCACGCACGGGCGCCGCTCCACCAGCACGCCCTGCGCGTCGAAGAGCGCGAGCTCGTCAGCGTCTCGCCGAAACGCTCGGAGCGCCTCGATGGGACGCAGGAAGCACCCGATGTGACCGTCGCCCCCCGGCGCCGCGCCGAGGAGTCCGTAGCCCTCGGGGGCCGCGATCGCCCGTGTGAGCCGACGCTCGGGGATGTCGAAGCACGCCAGCCGCGCGCCCTCGTTGAGCCACAGAGAACGCCCATCGCGCGGATCTCCGAGCGCGGGCAAGTAGTTGTTCGCGAAGCCGGGAATGCCGCCGCGTTGTTGCTCGTCGAGCGGACCGAGGCGCGCGCCGCTCCGCGCGTCGACCACGGCGAGGGGCTCGCGCGCGTCGTAGCTCAACACCAGCGCGTCGCCGACGAGGAGCATGTACGGGTGATGAAAGCTGCCCGTCCCTTCGACGCGCGCGATGTGGCCGTCGGGGTGGTGCACGCAGAGTGCGCCGGTGTTCTTTTCGAACGCGAGGTAGCGCCCGTCGAGGGTGTGCGAGAAGCCCGGCGTGCGCGCTCCCTTCGCCTGCGTGCGGAGGTCGTAGGAGCATCCCCGCGCGATGACCTCGTGCGACGAGCGCACGTCGACGCGCACGCGGTCTTGTGACTTCGTGCGTGCCCTGTAGCGGTGCAGGTGCGTGAAGCGCATCGGGGCGCGAGCGTGCCACCGCGGTTGCGCGGTGGGGAAGCAAAGTCAGGCGATGCGTGGGGACGCAACGCTGCAGTCGCCCGACGAATCGTTGTGCGAGCGAGAGGCATCGGGTAACAACCGTCGGTTGT
>JBPOHC010001085.1:0-4572 GCA_052035985.1 Myxococcota bacterium
GTCGATCCACGCGGGGAGCGAGAGCGTTCCGCGGCGCGTGGTGACGGTCACGGTGTCGCCGTCACGGATGCCGAGGCGCTCGGCGTCGAGTCGGTTCACCTCGACGTAGGCGTTGGGCATCGCGCGTCGGAGCTGCGGCACGCGCATGGTCATCGAGCCCGAGTGCCAGTGCTCGATCACGCGTCCCGTGCAGAGCCAGAACGGATACTCCGCGTCGGGCACCTCGGGCGGCGCCACGTAGTCGTGGAACCACACCTGCGCGCGGTCGTCGCGCGTGACCGAGTGATAGAACTGGAGCCGTCGACCCGCGGCGACGTTGGGATCCTCGCCTTCGACGAAGCGGTAGCGGGTCTCGCGCCAGCGTCCGTCGGGCTGCTGCACCACGGGCCAGCGCAGGCCCCTCGCGCGCACGTACTCGCTGTAGGGCGCGAGGTTCTTGTGCTTGAAGGTGCTGAAGCGGCGGTACTCCTCGAAGAGCTGCTCGTCGACGTTCACGTCGGTGAAGTGCGCGTAGTCCCACGCGGGCACCTCGGCGCCCTGCGCGTTGCGGAACTTGAAGAGAAAGTTCCCCTCGCGGTCGCGCATGCCCGCGACGCCGAGGTCGAAGAGCTTGCGGGCCACGGCGAGCGTCTGCCACACGTCGGCGCGCGCCTCGCCCGGGGGATTGACCATCTTGAACCACTGCTGCGTGCGGCGTTCGGAGTTGCCCACCATGCCGTTCTTCTCGACCCACATGGCCGACGGGAGCACGAGGTCCGCCGCGCGCACGGTCTCCGTCGGGTACACGTCGCTCACGATGAGGAACTTGTCCGCGAGCCTGCGCGACGGGTCGAAGAGCGATCCGCGGTTGGGGAGCGACTGCGCGGGGTTGGTCACCTGCACCCAGATCGTGTCGATGTCTCCGCCCTGCGCCGTGGGGGTGCTGAACTTCTTCCACATCGCGACGGTGTGGTAGCCGGGCGTCGCGTTGATGCGGCCCGCGGGGAGGTTCCAGATCTCTTCGGCCTCGTGCCTGTGCTCGGGCTTCGCCACGAGGAGACCGCCCGGGAGCAGGTGCGCGATGGTGCCGACCTCGCGCGCCGTCCCGCACGCCGAGGGCTGCCCCGTGAGGCTCTGCGGCCCGTCGCCGGGTGATCCGAAGTGCCCTGACAGAAGGTGAATCCCGTGAACCATGCGGTTGATGGCCGTGCCGCGCGTGTGCTGGTTCATCCCCATGCACCAGAGCGACAGGAGCTTCAGCGACCGGTTGGCGAAGTGATCGACGAGCACCGAGAGCTCCCTCGGAGAGATGCCCGCGAGCTCCTGCACACGCGCCGGGGTGTACGCCGCCACGCGCTGACGGAACTCTTCGAAGGTCATCGCCTGCCCTTCGAGGTCGGGCGTGGCCTTGTCTTTTCTGAACGCGCAGAAGCGCTCGACGGTGGCCCTGTCCACTGCGCCGCGCTGGAGGAGCCCCGCGGCGATTCCGTTGGCGATGGCCATGTCGCCCTGGGGCTTGAAGAGCATCACGTGGTCGGCGAAGGCCGACGTGCGCGTGCGTCGCGTGGTGAGGTCGATGAGCGTGACGCGCTCGCCGCGCGAGCGTCGGTCGATGAGGCGCGAGAACAGCACGGGGTGCATCTCGGCCATGTTGTTGCCCCAGAGGATCACCGCGTCGGCGTGGTCGAGGTCGTCGAAGCAGTTGTAGGGCTCGTCGACGCCGAAGGTGCTCGTGTAGCCCGTGACGGCGGAGGCCATGCAGAGCCGCGCGTTGGGGTCGATCTGGTTGGTCGCGAGGCCGCCCTTGATGAGCTTCTGCGCGGCGTAGCCCTCGGGGATCGTCCACTGGCCCGAGCCGTAGAACGCGAAGCCGCGGGGGTTCGCTTGAATGCGCCGCGCGATGATGTCGATGGCCTCCTCCCAGGTGATGGGCTCGTGGCGTCCGTTGCGCTTGAGGAGCGGGCGCGTGAGGCGATCGGCGCCGTAGAGCGCGAGCCCGACGTGGTAGCCCTTCACGCAGAGGAGGCCGCGGTTCACGGGCGCGAGCTGATCGCCCGCGATGGCGACGACGCGTCCGTTGCGAACGCCGACCTGCACGGTGCAGCCCGTCCCGCAGAAGCGGCAGGGGGCCTTGTCCCACGCGACGTCGGCGCCGCTGCGCGCGGCCACGGTGGGATCGACCGCGGGCGGTGTCGCGCCGCGCGTGGGCACCTGCGCGAGCGCGCGTCGGGAGGCCGCGGCGGTGGCGGCCGAGAGGGCGGTGAGCTTGAGAAAATCCCTGCGTTCCATGGTGTTTCTTATCTCTCCGCCGCGCGGCGCCACCGCGAGGGCAGGTCGTCAGACGTGAAGGCTTCGAGGTCAGAGCCGTCGTGAAAGGCGAGGTCGACGAGGAGCACGCCGGGCGTTCGCGCGATCTCGTTCCAGAGGTCCTGCTCCTCGGTGATCGAGGTCGTGTCGGTCACGACGGGGAGCCGCGCGCCGTGCTGCATCTCTCCGGTGCTCACGCGCGTGTCGGCGGTGAGCGCCTCGACGGCCGCGTCGCGCAGCGCGGCGTCGTCGCAGAGCGTGAGGACGAGTCCCGCGACGGGCATCACGCACCCTCCCCAGACGGCGCGTCCGTATGCGGTGTGTCGGTGTTCGCGTCGACGGTGTCGTCGTCGGTCATCACCTGGAGCGCGACCTTGAGGGCCACGGTGAACACCATGAGCCCGAGGGCCCACACGCCCGCGGTGACCTTCCACTCGGCGAGCGTGGGCCCGTACGGAACGAGCTCATGGAGCGTGCTCGGGATGAAGCCCGGGATGATGAGCCCCATGCCCTTCTCGATCCACACGCCGACGAAGGTCGCGACGAGGGCGGCGTTCATGATCGCCCTGTTGTGACGGAGCGCGGGCGTGAGGAGCACCGCGAGGGCGCCGACGTTGAGCGTGAGCGAGGTCCAGATCCACGGGACGAGCTCGCGGTGTCCGTGGGCGCCGAACCAGAGGTAGCGCGCGGCGGTGGCGTGGTGTCCGCCCGTGTAGAAGTCGGTGAAGAGCTCGGCGCCGAGCATGAAGAGGTTCACGCAGGCCGAGACCTTCAAGATCGAGAGGAGCAGCTCGACGGCGCGCGCGGGCACGCGGAAGCGCGTGAACACCGGCACGAGCTGGAGGGTCAGCACGATGAACGCCGGGCCCGTCACGAAGGCCGACGCGAGGAAGCGCGGCGCGAGGAGCGCGTTGTTCCAGAAGGGCCTTCCCCCGAGGCCCGCGTAGAGAAAGGCCGTGACCGTGTGAATCGAGATGGCCCACACGATCGAGAGGAAGACGAAGGGCACGTACCACCGCGGATCGGGCGTGCGCTTGAGCGAGCGCATGTAGAGCAGGTACCCGATGATGTGGAGGTTCAACGCGAGGTAGCCGTTGAGCACGATCACGTCCCAGGTGAGCATCGAGACGGGCCAGTGAAAGCGCCCGATGCCGGGGATGAGGTGCCACGCGCGGTCGGGCCGTCCGAGGTCGACGACGACGAAGCCGAGGCACATCGCGATGGCCGCCACGGCGAGGAGCTCGCCGATGATGACCACGTCGTGCATGTCGTGATCGCGGTAGAGGTACGCGGGGATGACCATCATCACGCCGCCCGCCGCGAGCCCCACGCTGAACGTGAAGTTGGCGATGTAGAGCCCCCACGAGACGTGGTCGCTCATGCCCGTGACGGCCATGCCGTGCGCGACCTGCTGCGCCCACGCGTTGGCGCCCGCGAGCATCACCGCGGTGAGCACGGTCATCCACGCGTAGAAGCGCCACGAGCCGTCGGTGGCCCGCTCGATCACGCGGAGGAGGACGCGCGGGTACGTGAGGTGATGCTTCGTGTGTGCGTCGCTCATCGCATCCCTCAGACGTCGAAGAAGTAGAAGAAGCGAGGGTGCGTCCCGAGCTCTTCCTTGAGCACGAAGACGCGCTTGTTCTCGAGCACCCAGCGGATGTCAGACTCCGGGTCGAGCACGTTGCCGAAGACCCGCGCGCCCGTCGGACACGCCTCGAGACACGCGGGGAGACGCCCCTCTCGCGTGCGGTGCAGACAGAAGGTGCACTTCTCGACGACGCCCTGCGGACGGATGCGATTCGAGAGGTACGACTGATCGGGGTTGATCTCGTCGGCGGGCACCTCGGGCCTGCGCCAGTTGAAGCGCCGCGCGTGGTACGGACACGCCGCCTCGCAGTAGCGACACCCGATGCACCAGTTGTAGTCGACCACGACGATGCCGTCGGGCTCCTGCCAGGTGGCCTCGACGGGGCAGACCTTGGTGCAGGGCGGGTCCTCGCACTGCTGACACTGCACGGGCATGTAGAAGTGACCCGGCGCGGGGACGGCGTGGTCGTAGTCGGCCGTGCCGTGCTCCATGTCGAGGGAGCCGTCGGTCATTTCGAGCACGCGGATGTACGACTGGTGCGACGCGCGGTCGTGGTTGTTCTCGACGTGACACGCCTCGACGCAGCGGCGACACCCGATGCAGACCGAGAGGTTGAGCGCGTAGGCGAACTGCACGCCCTCCGTCGGGCGCACGTCGCGGATGGTGACCTCGCGCCCGTAGCGCTGCTTCGTCTCGTC
>JBPOHC010001138.1:0-2381 GCA_052035985.1 Myxococcota bacterium
GCTCGTCGCGCGCGTCGAGCGTGGCGATCGCCTCGGAGACCTCGCGGTCGAACTGTGGTGAGTTCCCGCTCGTCGGCGAGAAGCCGCTGCACGCGTGGAGGAGGCTCCAACCCCGCGCGTGCTCCTCGGCGTCGTACCCGATGGCCGCGAGGGCGGTCTGGATGTCCGTCCGCGTCCCGACGCCACGGAGAAACTGGAGCAGGCGTTCGGGCGTGCTGTCGAGCGTGTCTTGCGTCACGTCGACCGTCGTGAGGCCGACGGCCTCCGCGGGCTCCGTCGGCGCGTCGGGCTGCGGGGCTTCTTCCCGCTGCGCCTCGACGACGGGAGGGGCGGCGGCCTTCGCGGTCTTGGGGGTCTTCTCGGTGTTCCTGGGCGCGGGCATGTCAGTCGATTCCTTCCTGTGTGACGGGCGTGGTGACGGCGGCAGAGGTCGCCTGCGCGGCGGCGTCGGTGCGCGCGCGGAAGCGCTCCTGCCGTTGGTGGTAGTAGCCGAGGGCGAAGAGCCCCTGCTGATCGAGGTCGAGCACGGCGGGGAACGTCTGCGCGGGCAGGAGGTTCAGCACCTCTCCCTTCTGCCGTTCGAGCCACGTGTCTCCGTCCTTCGCGAGCTTGCTCGCGTGGTGCACGCTGAGCCGCAGGAGCAGCGGAAACACGGCCGACGGCGTGCTCGACGCCGCGCCGAAGTACCGATCGCGGATCGTCGCGTTGAGGTCGCGCTCCTTGCCCGCGGCCTTGAGCTGCATCTGTTCGAGGAGCGCGAAGAGGCGTCCGAGCACATAGCCGGGCGCCGAGGCTGTGGGGTCGAGGGCCACGGTGATCTCCTTCCAACGGGGGTCGTCGCGGTGTTCGCGGTTGAGGGCGCAGCGCAGGATCGCGGCGCGGTGGTCGAGGCGGTGTCGCCGTCCTGCGTCGTCGACGATGCGAAACCGCTGAAGGGCCATCGCGATCACTCGACGAGGCAGCGGCGCGCCCGTGATGGCCGAGCGAAAGAGCCGCGTCGCGAGCTCGGGGGGCGCCTCGCCCTTGTCGTTCGTCGCATCGGGCCGCGACTGAAGCGCTTCGAGGAGCGACCTGATGGGCATCGGTCGGTCTCGCGCCCCCTCGACGCGCAGGTCGTCGAACCACGCGCGCACGTTGCCCTTGATGGCGCCCGCGGTCGACGTGAACCAGTCGCGCACCACCACCCGCGCAGAGTTTCCCGCCAGCGTCAGCGCGAAGAAGTCGGTCTCGTCGGTCGACTCGTGGGCGACGCCCTTCTGCGGCGCGTCGATCACCGCGCGCAGGTCGTCGGGCGTCGACACGCTTACGCCCTTGCGCGCGCGCTTCGGCGCCGCGGTCGCGTCGTCGGCGGGCGCCTCGGGCGCGTCGAAGAGCCCGCCGCCCAGGTCGAGGAGCGCGTCGATCACCGCGTTGGGGGCGCGCGTCCAGAAGACCACGACGCTCCCCTGATCGAGCAGCACGCCCTGACGGAAGCGACGGTTGCCCTCGCGTTCGAGGAGCCAGTTGAGCGCGCGCACGTACGCCTCGGCGCCGCTCGCCGACACGGGGTCGGTGTCGGTCTGCCCCTGCGTCTTGAACGCGTCGGCGTTGCACGAGATGAGCGACGTGCCCGTGGAGTTGCCGCCGGGCACACCCTTGATCTTCGAGTGCGCCTCGCCAGTGACGGGCGCGAGTTCACCTGTCACGAGGCATCGCGCCACGTCACCGCCCGCGCCCGATGAGCGCTCCGCGCGACGCGCCCGCCACCACGCCACGACGGCCTCGCGCTCGTCGATGCGCTCGACGTCGCCGACCATCGCGAAGGCGAGGGTCTCGTCTGCCGTCCACTCCCACGGCGCCTCGGGCGCCCCCTTCTTCGCCGCGCGCGTCGGCGCGTCGGTGCGGATCGCGTCGACGAACTCGGCGCGGCGCGCGAGGAAGCGCTGGAGCGCCACGAGGCCCGCGTCGCCAGTCTCCTGCGCGGCGCTCTCGACGAGCAAGTCAAACGCTGCGGCGCGGTCGTCGGCGTTCTTCTGCTTCTCGGCCTTCGCCATGCGCAGCGTGTACTGCGCGTTGTCGACGAGAAAGGCGCTCGCCACCCCGACCGTCCGCACGGGCACCTTCGGGACACGCACGCGCCGGGCCTTGCCTCGCTCGTCGAGGGTGGGTTCGAGGCCCCGATAGTTCCCCTCGGAGTCGATGCGCACGACGAAGGTCACCCCGCGCTCTTCGAACGCGGTGTCGTCGAGGAGCTTCTCGCGCAGGGCGAGCTTGTAGAGTTCTTGGAGGATCACGCGCGGCCCTCGCGCGCCATCACCTCGGCGCGCGTCGGGACCCGCAGCACGCCGTCGGTGAGGCGCGCCTCGAAGAAGAGCGGACGCGGGATCTTCATGTCACGCCAG
>JBPOHC010001160.1:0-7721 GCA_052035985.1 Myxococcota bacterium
CTGCGCGATCTTCGCGAAGAACACCTCCATGTCCGCGCGATCGGACTCGGGCAGCTTCGCGCCGCTCGGCAAGCTGTTCTGCACCACCGCGCGTCCCGTCGTACGGGCCTGCTCGATGAGGCGTCCCTCGAGAAACTTGATGTGCGCACGCGTGAGGTTGTCGTCCTTGCTGAAGAACACGACCACCTGGTTCCAGAAGTCCTTGTCGCGGTGCTGCTTCAGTCGATCGCCGAGTGCCTCGGCCTCGCCCACGTAGACCGCGTGACGTCCGGTCTCGGTGTCGGTGCCGAGCAGCAGGTAGACGCCGGCCTGCGCGAGCTCGACGCGCGCGAGGAGCTCGTCGAGATCGGTGCGCGGCGCGGCGATGGACTTGCCGCTCCAGTTCGAGATCTCCGCGGTGCGGAGCCGTCGCGGATCGCCGAAGGGCAGGTAGAGCTTGATCGTCGCGGAGCTCATCGTCACGGAGCGTCGTCCTCGAGGACCAGAAGGTCGAAGCGTACGAAGACATCGTAGACCGTGTTGTTGTCGATCGGCGCGCGGCACAGTGGGCTCGCCACGCGCGACAGCGGAACGCGTCGCAGTCCGAACGCCTCGAGATCGGGATGCAGCGCTTCGATGGTGTCCCCGAGTGCCTCGGCCGTGTGTGTGAACCCCGCGACGACGATCCCTGCGAGGCTCGGCACCGTCGGGTCGGACATCGAGCCGAGCGTGCTGATGATGCTTCGCAGCTTGAGTACGTCGCGCTCGAGACCCGCTCGCTGTTCGTCGGGCTTGTTGTTCCAGTGTGTCAGCGACCAGACCCGCTTGAATTCGAGGAGCACGTCTGGGCCCGGTAGGGGTGGGGTGCTCTTCTTGAGCCTGAAGCCGACGAGGTCGACCTCGCCGATGACCTTCACGCGACGCGCTCCGAACTCATACACGTTCCATTCGAGCTCACACACGAGCGACTCGCGGTCGTGCAGCTTCGCCCAGAAGGCGCTCCGGATCTGCTCCTCCTTCGGGATCTCGTAGGAGAACCCGCCCCACAGTTTCGGGGTGGGCACCGGCCAGGCGTAGGCGGAGTGGAGACCGATTGCTCGCAGATCCTCGCGAACGGCTTCCGACGCCGCGGAAATGAGTTCGATCAGGTCCTCGCGACGGTCGTCCCGTTCCTCGTGGGCCTCGCTCTCGCGCTCACGTGCGAGCTGCTCTCGGTACCACCTGGGGCCTTCCTCGTGTTCGAGGTCGAGCTCTGCCTGATGCGCGCGAAGGTCGTCTGCTCGGGCGTCCCATGCAGCCGCCGAGGGATACACCTCAAGACCTGAGCCGCCCACGTCCGAGTGGTGGTTGCCGCTCGTGAAGAATGCGAGAAGCCCGCGGCATCCGTGGGTGGTCCCGTGTGTGGTGACCTGGTAGTCGCCGTCACCGATCTCGAAGGTTTCAGCCTCGGTGAAGAGGTTCTCGAACCGATGATCTGGAACCATCTCGTCGGGCGTGGGAGGCGGCCACGGAGCCTCCGGGTGGTTGCGCGAGTCGGCCCCCCAGCGCCACACCCCCTCGGACGTCAGAGTGCCGGGGCCCGCGTGTTGTTCGAACCACCGGATGAACCTGCCGAGCGGACCGCGACGAAGCGTCGCTGCACTCAGCGGCCCTTCAGACACCTTCGCTGTCGGTGTTGTCGGTGCGCTCTTCCCTCTGCCTGTTGCCACCGTGCCCTCCACGACCGTTTTCTCCCGCAAGCGGGCGGGTGTCGACGGTATCGAACCCGGCGGGGCGCGTCGACGTCTCTAGCCGAGCCGCCTCCCCCACGAACGCGATGCCCCGCGGCGCGATCTGTCGGTATCCTCCCCCGCCATGTTGGGGACCGACGCCTCCTCCGCCGCACCACCGTTACCACCCGCCGCGCGCACCTTGCCCGAGCCCGGAAGCTTCGTGCGCGTGCGGCAGCGCCGCTGGCTCGTCGAGCAGTGCACGCCCTTCGACACCCTGACCGCCCTCGACCTCGCCTGCGTCGAAGACGACGCCCAGGGCGAGCGCCTCTCCGTCATCTGGGAGGCTGAGCCCGACGCGCGCGTCCTCCACGACGAGCGCACCTCGAAGCCCGCGAAGAACCCCGATCCGCCCGAGCGCTTCGCGGCCTACCTCCATGCGCTGCGTTGGAGCTGCGTCACCTCCACCGACCCCACCCTCTTTCAAGCCCCGCTGCGCGCGGGCATCATCCCCAAGACCTACCAGCTCGAGCCGCTGCGAAAGGCCCTCGCGCTCCCGCGGGTCAACCTCTTCATCGCCGACGACGTGGGCCTCGGCAAGACCATCGAGGCCGGGCTCATTCTCCACGAGCTCCTCCTGCGGCAGCGCATTCACCGCGCCGTGATCGCGGCGCCGCCGTCGGTGGCGCTCCAGTGGCGCGACGAGCTGCGGCAGCGATTCGGCCTCGACTTCACGCTCTACGATCGCGCCTTCATCCTCGAGTGCCGACGCACCCGCGGATTCGGCGTCAACCCCTGGAAGACGCGCTCGTTCTTCGTCGTCTCCCACGCCCTCCTGCGCGACGAGGAGCACCTGACGGGCCTGCGCGACTGGCTCGGGGACTTCGCCTCGGGCTCGATGCTCATCCTCGACGAGGCCCACGTCGCCGCGCCCGCGTCAGCCAGCCGCTACGCCATCGACACGCAGATCACTCGCGCCGTGCGAGACCTCGCGCAGCGCTTCGAGCACCGCCTCTTTCTCTCGGCCACGCCGCACAACGGGCACTCGAACAGCTTCTCGTCGCTCATGCACATCCTCGATCCGCAGCGATTCACGCGAGTCATCGAAATCCGGGGCCCGGCCCAACTGGCGCCCGTCATGGTGCGACGGCTCAAGGCCGACGTGCGCAAGTACGCGCGCGCCTCGCTCCCCGATCGCAAGCTCGTCGAGGTCGCCCTCGAGGACACCGCCGACACGGCGCCCGAGCTGCGTCTCGCGGCCCTGCTCGCGGGCTACGACGACGCCCTCACGTCGCGCACCGAGGGAGCGGGCAACGATGTGCGAGCCCGCGTGCGCATCGCCATCGAGGGGCTGCGAAAGCGGCTCCTGTCGTCGACGTACGCGTTTCAACGCACGCTCCGTGAACATCGCAAGGGCACCGCGAAGACCATCCTCGGCGCGCTCCCGCCCGTCGCCTCCGACGACGACGAGACCACCGAGCAGCAGGAGCTCGCCCGACTCGACGCCGAGACCGCGCGCGCCGCGAGGGCCGTGGAGCCCTACACCGACGACGCGATCCGAGGGCTCCTCAACGAGATGGCCGCCGTTGCCGAGGAGGCCGCGGACCAGCCCGACGCCCGCGTGCGCGCCCTCGTCGCGTGGATCCGTGAGCACCAGTGCCCCACGCTCGCGCCTCTCGGTCAGACCAACCCCGCGAAGGCGCCGTGGCTCCCGACGCGCGTGCTGATCTTCACCGAGTTCGCCGACACACGCGCCTGGCTCGTCGATCAGCTCCGCGGCGCCATCGAGGGGACCGACCGCGACGACGAGCGCATCGGGAGCCTCAGCGGCTCGCAGGACGACGACGCCCGCGAGGCCGTGAAGCAGGCCTTCAACGCCTCGCCTGCGGAGCTCCCGCTGCGCATCCTCGTGGCGACCGACGCGGCGCGCGAGGGCATCAACCTCCAGGCCGCGTGCGCCGACCTCTTTCACTTCGACCTTCCTTGGAACCCCGCGCGCATCGAGCAGCGCAACGGACGCATCGACCGCATGCTCCAGCCCTCGAAGGAGGTGCGGTGCCACTACTTCCGCTACAAGAACCTCCCCGAAGACGCCGTGCTCGCGCGCCTCGCCACCAAGAGCCACGCCATTTCGACGGAGCTCGGGAGCTTCGCGCCCGTCGTCTCCGATCGCATCCTCGCGGTGCTCGCGAAGGGGCTCTCGCGCCGTGAGATCGCGAGGCGCATCGCCGAGATCGACGCCGCCGACGAGGCCCCCGACGCGACGCGCGCGGCGATGAAGCGCGAACTCGATGACGCCCGCGAGAAGGACCTCGCTCAGAGCCTCCTCGCGCTCGAGAAGCTCTACGAGAAGGCGCGAGAGCACCTCGACTGCGATCCGAACCGACTCCGTCAGGTCGTCTCCGAGGGGCTGAAACTCTGCGGCGGCGAGGGGCTGCGACCTCGGGCCGTCCCCGCGCGCTCGTACGACGTGCCGCGCATGGACGAGCGCAACGCCAACGATCCGACCTGGCTCCGCGCGATGGACGCGCTCCGTCCGCCGCGTCCGCCGAAGATTTCGGAGGGCGAGTGGAGGGCGCGCTTTCCGCCTCGCCCCGTGCGCCTCGAGCCCGTCGAGACGCTCGTCTCCGACGCGGTGCAGCTCCACCTGCAACACCCGCTCTCGCAGCGCGCCGTGAGCCCTTTTCGCTCGCAGGCGTTCACCGAGGAGGGACTCGCGCGCGTCACCGTCGTGGTCGACCGTTCGAGCGCGCGCAAGCGGGTGCTCGTGCTCGGGCGCCTCGCGGTCTTCGGTCCGGGCGCGTCACGGCTTCACGAAGAGATCCTCGGGCTGGCGGCGTTCTGGAGCGAGGGCGACGACCCCAAGCGCCTCGAGCCCTTCGTGACCGAGGAGGCCAACGACAAGGCCCTCGAAGCGTTCTTTCGCGTGCTCGACGCCCCCGAGGTGCCCGCCCTCGAAGACCACCTCGTCACGCGCATTCTTCGAAGCGCCGCAGCCGATCAGCGCGCCCTCGAGACGCACCTGCGCCGCAGGGCCATGGTGCGCACCGAGCTCGCGCGCACGAAGCTCCAGGCCCGAGGACGCGCCGAGGCCAGGGCGATGCGCGAGGTGCTCGAGGCGCAGCGCGAGGACATCCGCAACGCGCTCCTGGGCACGCAGCTCACGCTCGGGCTCGGCGACGACCCCGACCTCAGCGACGCCCAGAAGCAGCAGTGGAAGGACGATCGCGAGTTCTTGAAGCGGAGGCTCCCGCAAGTGGAGCGTGAGCTCGCCACGGAGCCCGAGCGCATCCAGGGGCTCTACGAAGATCGGCAGCACCACGTCGAGATCGTGGGCATCGTGTACCTCTGGCCTGCGACCTCGTGAGACGCGCGATGAACACACCGTCCATTGCGGGTGATCCATGACCCTCGACCCTCGCGTACGAACCCATCAAGAGTGGCTCGGCATGGTGCAGCCTTCGGGGCTGTTCCTCGCGCCACGCGTGCTCGCAGACGCCGGCGCCGCGCCCACCGACCCCATCGTCGACACGCAGATCGCGCTCGCCGAGCTCGTCGCCGACGAAGCCCTGCGTGATCCGATCGAGGCCCTCCGCGAGCTCTGCGCGTGGCCCGACCCGGCGCTCCTCCGCGGCGACGCTCTCCCCGACGACACCACGCTCTCGCTCGACGGCGGCGTGCGCGTCGCGGCCGACTTTGCCCTGCGAGACCTCGACGAGCCCACCTATGTGCTCCTCGGGATGGTCGTCGCGCCCGACGTCGCGCTCGACGCGCCCTCCGATGACCCTGCGTGGACGGCCTCCGCGCACCAGCGCTTCGAACGCCTCCTGCGTGCCCGTGAGTGCCCCGTCGGCGTGATCTCCAACGGCCGCGCCGTGCGCATCGTCTACGCCCCCAAGGGCGAGGCCACCGCGCACGCCACGTGGAACGTCCGTGACCTCCTCACCGTCGCGGGCAGACCCCTCCTCGCGGCGCTGCACATGTGCCTCAACGCGCGGCGGCTCCTCACGCTCGACGGCGATCAGCGCCTGCCCGCGCTGCTCACGCGCAGCCGTGAGTTCCAGAACACCGTGAGCACGAAGCTCCAGGGGCAGGTGCTCGACGCCCTGCAAGAGCTCCTCGACGGGCTTCAGCGGGCCGACCGCGTGACCGATGGGAGGCTCCTCGCGCCGTGGAGGGGCAGCGATCACGACCGGCAGAGCATCTACCGCGGGCTCGTCACGGCCCTGCTCCGCATGGTCTTCGTGCTCTTCGCCGAGGAGCGCAGGCTCCTCCCGCTCGACGCGCGGCGTTACCGCGAGAGCTACGCGCTCACCGACCTCCACGCGCGGCTCCAGGAAGATCACGCGCGCCTCGGGCAGCGCATCGACGCACGCTACGGGGCCTGGGCGCGCGTTGTGGCGCTGTTCCGGCTGCTCCACGACGGACTCGACGCGAGGCACATCCCCGACGGCTTCTCGATCCCTGCGAGGCGAGGGGAGTTCTTCGACCCCGACCGCTTCGCCTTCCTCGAAGGACGCGAGCCCGGCGTGCGCGCGCCGGGGCCCCTCGAGCTCCCGAAGATCTCCGACGGGACGGTGTTCCGCGCCCTCGACAAGCTGCTCGTGCTCGATGGCGAGCGCCTCAAGTACAGCGACCTCGCCGTCGAGCAGATCGGCTCGGTGTACGAGGGCATCATGGGCTACACCCTCGAGCTCGCGGAGGGGCGCGCGCTGCGCATCCGTCTGGGGAGCCGCGAGGCCGGCGCCCTCGACGTGGTGGTCGACCTCCAGCACTTCGAGAAGCTCTCCCGCAAGGACTTCACGAAGCACCTCTCCGAGGGCCTCTGGCTGAAGCTCAGCGACGGCACGTTGACGGCCCTCGAGAAGGCCGCGCGCGAGGACGACGTCGCGAGCATTCTCACGCAGCAGAAGACCTTCAAGAACACCACGGCCATCGAGCGCGGCTGGATGTACCTCCAGCCCGGCGAGGAGCGCCGTCGCTCGGGCTCACACTACACGCCCCGCTCGCTCACGCAGCCCATCGTGGAGCGCACCCTCGCGCCCGTGCTCGCTGCGCTGGGAGAGCACCCGACGCCCGAGGCCATCCTCGCGCTGCGGGTGTGCGATCCGGCGATGGGCAGCGGCGCCTTTCTCGTCGAGGTCTGTCGTCAGCTCGCCGCGCGCCTCGAAGACGCGTGGAAGCACCACGACGCGCTTCCCACGATTCCGCCCGACGAGGATCCCCACCTGCACGCGCGGCGTCGCGTGGCGCAGCGGTGCCTCTACGGCGTCGACCGCAACCCGCTGGCCGTCGAGCTCGCGCGGCTCTCGCTCTGGCTCGAGACCTTCGCCCGCGACCACGCCTTCACCTTCGTCGACCACTGCCTGCGCCACGGCGACTCGCTCGTGGGCCTTTCGCTCGACCAGATCGCCAGCGTGTCGCTCGACACCGGCAAGGGCACGCAGCTCGACCTCGTGCGCAAGACCGTCAACGACACCCTCGCGACGGTGCGTCGGCTCCGCGCGGAGATCCACCTCGCGGGCGACGGTGATCCGCCCGACAACGACGGGCAGCGCTCACTCTGGCGCGAGGCGCAGAACGCGCTTCTCGAAGCGCGTACCGTCGGCGACCTCGTGGTGGCCGGCTTCTTCTCGCAGAAGTCCGACCGCGACCGCGCGAAGTGGATCAGCGCGCAGCACGGGGCCATCGCGCGCTGGCTCGGGGGCGATGGCGACGGCCACGCGCTGCGCAACGAGGTGGCGGCGATCCTCGACGCGAAGGGGCTCGTGCCGTTCCACTGGCCGTTGGAGTTCCCCGAGGTCTTCGAGGGAGAGCGTGGCGGGTTCGACGCCTTCGTGGGGAACCCCCCCTACGCCGGCAAGAACAACCTCATCCAGGGCAATGCCGAGGGCTACCTCGACTGGCTCAAGCAAATCCATGAGGAGAGCCACGGTAACGCCGACCTCGTCGCCCACTTCTTCCGTCGTGCGTTCGGCTACCTCCGCGATGGTGGCACGCTCGGGCTCATCGCCACGAACACCCTCGCGCAGG
>JBPOHC010000274.1:0-2505 GCA_052035985.1 Myxococcota bacterium
CAGGCGGCGTACGTGCCGGGCACGCGAAGAATCGCCCCAAAGAACCGGCGGCGGTCACGACGCCGGGAGCGATCTCAACACGACGCCCCGGCGTCCTTACGGCCGCCGGTTCCTGCTCGGTGCTCCAGCCACACCAATCTGGGACAGTAGAGGTAGTCACACCCTCTCAGCGGAGCACAACCCCGTCGTGGCGGAGTTTCTCAAAGGCAGGCTCGGACTCGAGACCGCGCGCATTCCCCAGAGCGACCGTCACGGGATGCTCTGGCTCGCGCGCGGCAACCTCGTGGTCGACGCGGGCACGCTGCGCTTCGTCACGGCGGGGTACGGCGACATGCCCGCGGGCGACTACGCCATTCCGTTTCAGACCGTGAGCTGCGTGGTGTTGCAGCCCGGGTCGACCATCAGCCACGACGCGCTGCGGCTCCTCGCGCGGCACGGCACGGGGCTCGTGACCACGGGCGAGGAGGGCGTGCGGCTCTACGCCTCGATGCCCTTCGGCCCCGACAGTTCGAAGCGCGCCCGCAAGCAGGTCGAGATGTGGGCCGACCCCGCGCAGCGCACCTGGGTGGCGCGGAGAATGTACGCGTGGCGCCTCGGGGAGATCGTTCCCGACGCCGACATCGCGGTGCTGCGGGGCATCGAGGGAGCTCGCGTGAAGCGGCTCTATGCCCTGCTCGCGCAGCGCTTCGGGCTCACCTGGGGCGCGCGGCGCTACGACCGGCAGAACCCCGAGGCCACCGACGCGGTGAACGCTTCCATCAACCACGCCGCGACGGCCGTGAACGCCCTCGGCATGGTGGCCGTGGCGGTGACGGGGACCGTTCCGCAGTTGGGCTTCATTCACGAGGACTCGGGCAACGCGTTCGCGCTCGACGTGGCCGACCTGTTTCGCGAAGAGGTCACGCTGCCCATCGCCTTCGGCGCCGTGCGGTTGCACCAGGACAACCCCTCGCGCGACACCCTGGAGCGCTGCGTGCGCAAGCTCGCGGGAAAGACCTTCCGAGAGAAGAAGGTCGTCTCGAAGATGATCGACCGCATCAAGGAGCTGTTCGGTGACGATGACGGTGGTGGTGACCCGGAACGTCCCTGACAGGTTCAGGGGCTTTCTGGCGTCGGTGATGTGCGAGGTGGCGCCGGGCGTGTACACCGGGCCGGGCATGACGCACGGCGTCCGCGATCGCGTGTGGACCGTGATGGAGAAGTGGTTCGAAGGCGCCCCCGAACAGGCCGTGATCATGACGTGGCCCGACCGCTCCGTGCAGGGCGGCCAGCGCTTCGCCACCCTGGGGACACCCAGGGTGGAGCTCTTCGAACAGGACGGGGTATTCCTCGTTCGCGCCGCCCTCACCGCGGAGGCGCATCGCTCTCTGAAAACCAACGATCTGCAGCCGCTCGACGCGGGGGTCACCGCGACCCCCGAGGCGAAGCCCGAGTCGGGCGGCTGAGACGCCTTCGGGTGGCGTCCGCGGTCGACGCGGGCGCCACCATGAGGGCTCATGACGGCACCTGCGGTCACCGCGTGCGCCACCATGAGGGCTCATGACGGGGCGCGCGGTCGCCGAGGGGCTCGTCCGGTCGACGCGTGGTCGCGCAACGCGCTTGAAACGAGCGCGCTGGCGCGAGCATAGTGACCGTCGCCTCGCATCGGGTGACGACGTCACCCGCGATGGCATTGAGAGAGAGGGTGGTCATGAGGGCATACGACGACAACACAACGATCGATGGGATGCGCCGCGACCTCCGGTTCAGCCGGGGGATGTTGCGGGCGGCGGGGGTTCACGAGGTCGAGCTCCGCGAGGTGCAGAAGCTGGTCGACCGGGGCAAGGCCACGAGCGAGGAGATCGAGGCCGCGTCGGACGCGATCGTTGATGCGAACGCGCAGGTGGCCTGGGGCGACGCGCAGCTCGACGGCGTCATCGGGCGCTTCGCGGGTGACGTGGTGCATCTGGTGGGGGGCGACCGCGACGACCTGCGGTACACGAGCTTCTTTCGCGAGGCGCCCGGGGAGTACATCCGCCTCGCGCTCGAGAGCGAGATCGAGCGCACGGCGCACTTTCAAGACGTCGCGAAGGAGGTCTCGCTGCCCAAGAACGCGCAGGCCAGCCTCGCCGCCGTCGAAGAGAAGCGCGTCGAGGGCGCGAAGGCCATCAAGGCCCGCGAGAGCGCCGTGAAGAACGAGGCGACCGTGTGGCTCCGCGTGCGTCGCCTGAAGGAAGACGCCAACGCCGTGCGCCGCTCGATCTACAACTCGCTGGAGCGCTACGCGATCGATCACAAGCTCCCGGCCGGGTACGCGGACCTGTTCTTTCCGAGCGCGCCCACGAAGGCCAAGAAGCCGAAGGGCGGCGGCGGTGGCGGTGGTGGTGGTGGTGGTGGTGGTGGTGGTGACCTGGCCGACGGCCTGACCAAGGCCGACATCTCGGCGGGCGTCGGCAAGATCTCGGCGAAGGCCACCGCGTGTGGCGCCAAGTCGTCGGCCAAGGGCAAGGTCACCGTGTCGGTGAA
>JBPOHC010000223.1:0-18108 GCA_052035985.1 Myxococcota bacterium
AGGTCATCGGGGCAGCGAACATACAACCACCATGCGCCCGCCGCGCACCCGACACGCGCCTCCGCTGCGCTGAAACGGAGCAGCGCCAGGGCGGCGCATCGCTCCGTTCTGGCGCACCCCCAGAAGCTCTCGAAACCCTATATTTCATGGGATCTCGCGCGGCACGCTCGCTGCTCAGGGAGCGCTCAGAGGGCGCCCTTCGGCGCTCGAAGGGAGCGTCGAGCGCAGATGACGATGACGGTGCGTTTCTGGGGTGTTCGCGGCAGCATCGCTACGCCGGGTCCTGAGACCGCGAAGGTGGGCGGCAATACGTCGTGTGTGGAGGTGATCGCGGGCGGATCGCGCCTCGTGCTCGACGCGGGCACGGGCCTCCGTCGCCTGGGCAACGAGCTCATGAAGCAGGGCAACGTCGACGTGACGCTGCTGCTCTCGCACGTGCACTGGGATCACATCCAGGGCCTCCCCTTCTTCGCGCCGCTCTACGCGTCGGGCACGCGCGTCCACGTGGTGTCGGGAGCCAACGGGACGCCCACGCGCGACGTGCTCCGCAGGCAGATGAGCGCGCCGACCTTTCCCGTCGACCTCCACGACGTGCCCGCGTCGCTCAGCTATCTGGAGGTGCGCGATCGGCAGCGCTTCGTGGCGGGCGAGGCCGAGGTCACCGCCGTGCGCGCGAACCACCCCGACCAGGTGTACGCGTACCGCATCGAGCACCGCGGAAGCTCCGTGGTCTACGCGACCGACACGGAGCACTACCGCTGCGTCGACCCGCGGCTGGCCTCGCTCGCGCGCGGCGCCGACGTGCTCATCTACGACGCGCAGTACCTCCCCAGCGAGTACGCGGGCGAGGGGGGAATGCCCCGCGTCGGATGGGGCCACTCGACCTGGGAGGCCGCCGTGGAGCTCGCGCGCGCTGCGGGCGTGGGGCAGCTCGTGCTCTTTCATCACGACCCGTCTCGGAGTGACGAAGCGGTGATGGCGATCGAGGCCGCGGCGCAGTCGCAGTTCAGCGACGTGGTGGCCGCGTGCGAGGGGATGGCGCTCACCGTGGGCGCAGCAGGAGCCGCACGCGCGGCGTGACACAGAAGGGAGGCTTCAACGTGTTAGCCTCCGACCCCGTGATCGAGCGAGAACACAAGCTCTCGCTGCTGCTCGACCTCGGCGCCCTGCTCACGCAGGAGCTCGACCTCGACGCGCTCCTCTCCATGATCGGCGCGCGCATCGCAGCGGCCATGCGCGCGGAGCGTGCGAGCGTGTGGCTCGTCGACGCCGCGACGGGAGAGCTCCGCGCGCGCATCGCGGACCTCCCCGCGCCGCACGAGCTCCGACTGCCGCCGGGGCAGGGGATCGCGGGCTGGGTGGCCGAGACGGGCGAGACGGCGAACCTCTCAGACGCAGCGAGCGATCCGCGACACTTCGGCGGCATCGACCGCGAGACGGGCTTCGTCACGCGCACGCTGCTCTCGGTGCCCGTGCGCGACGGCGGACGCGCGATCCGCGGCGTGCTCCAGGTGCTCAACAAGCGCGGCGGCGTGTTCTCTCGCGAGGACGAGGCCTTTCTTCACACGCTCGCGGGGCAGGTGGCGCTGGCCTTCGACCGCACGACGCTGCGCGCGGGCGAGGGCACCGCGCGCGGCGTGACGGTGCGCGGCGTGTTCAACCACATCGTGGGCTCGAGCGCGCCGATGCGGCGGGTGTACGAGCAGGTGACGCGCGCGGCGGCGGTCGACGCGACGGTGCTCCTCGGCGGCGAGACGGGCGTCGGAAAGGGCTTGTTTGCGCGGGCGATTCACGCGAACGGAAGGCGACGCGACGGCCCCTTCGTCACGGTCGACTGCACGACGCTCCCCGACGCGCTCGTCGAGAGCGAGCTCTTCGGCCACGAGCGAGGGAGCTTCACGGGCGCCGACCGCCGCGTGCCCGGCAAGGTCGAAGCAGCCGACGGAGGGACGCTCTTTCTCGACGAGGCGGGCGAGCTCCCGCTGGCGCTCCAATCGAAGCTGTTGCGCTTTCTGCAAGAGCGAACCTTCGAGCGCGTGGGAGGCCGCACGACGCTGCGCGCCGACGTGCGTGTGATCGTCGCGACGCATCGAGACCTCGCGGCGCTGGTCACCGCGGGGCGCTTCCGCCAGGACCTCTACTACCGCATGCGCGTCTTGGAGATCGTCATTCCCCCGCTGCGCGAGCGCGGCGGCGACGAGGTGGTGGCCCTCGCGGAGCACTTTCTCGAACTCTACTCACGCCGCTACGCGCGCACGGGTCTGCGCTTCTCACGCGACGCGCTCTGGGCGCTGCGTGGACACACCTGGCCGGGCAACGTGCGCGAGCTCGAGCACACCATCGAGCGCGCCGCGGTGCTCTGCGCGGGCGAGTCCATCACGCAGGAGCTCCTCGGTCTCCCGGTCCCCACGCGCGCCGCGGAGACGACCGCCAGCGCCGCGCTTCAACCCACCCCCGAAGCGCGTCCCGACGAGGTGGTGCTCCCGCTCGGGCTCACGCTCGACGAGGTGGAGCGCCGCTACGTCGAGGCCACGCTGCGCGCCTGCGGACAGAATCAGAGCCAGGCCGCGCGCGCCCTGCACGTCGGTCGCAACACGCTCCGCCGCAAGGCTCCGCGTCGCTCGTAGCGCGGCACTCGACACGGCCGCGGGGCCTCTGGCAACCTTCGCGGCGATGCGTACTTCGATGGCCTCGCTCCTCTGCTTCGCAGTCTTCGGTCTCTGCGCGTGCGGTGATGATCCGGCGCCGGCGCCCGTCGACGCGCGTGTCGGCTACCCCGACATCTCCGCGGTCCCCATCGACGGGATGACCGTGACCGACGTCCCCGCGTCCGACATCGTCGACGAGCGCGGCCTCACGTGCCGCGGAGGCTTTCGCCCCTGCGAGTGCTCGCCCGGCGAGACGGGCCGCGACTACTGCGTGAACATGGCCTTCGAAGGCGTGTGCCGCTGCGGCGACGCCGCGCCTCCGAGCACCGACGCTTCGGCCGACGCCGCGCGCGATGGCGCCGCGAGTGACGGCGCCGCGAGCGACGGTTCCGCGAGCGACGGTTCCGCGAGCGACGCTGGCGATGATGCGTCGGGTGACGCTTCGAGCGACACGCCCGCGGGCTGAGCGCTACTCGATGCGCTGGCAGTCCGCGGCGCAGCCGTCGCCCGGTCGCGTGTTGCCGTCGTCGCAGCGCTCGCCGCTGTCGACGTAGCCGTCACCGCAGCGAGAGAGCCGACAGTCGGGGCGACACGCGACGCGCGTCGCGCGGTGCTCGATCACGAGCGCGTCACGGAGCACGAGCGCGCGAAAGCGTCCGTCGCCGTCGACGTACCTGATCGATGAGACGCCCGCGCGCCAGGTGCCTTGCAGCGAGATACGCCAGGGCTCGTTCCACGGGAGGCGCGTGATGACGGCGCCGTCGGAGTTGTCATTGAACGACCAGCGTCCGCGCGCTTCGGCGGGCGTGAGCCGCGTGAACTCGCCGGAGTCGTCGGAGACCGCGATCGTGGCCGCGCTCGGGAGGCCCTGAAAGAGCACCTCGACGTCGCTCTCGGGCTGCGCGGGCGCGATGCCGAGGTCTCCGTCGCGACCGGCGACGAAGAAGAGCGCGAGGTCATTGTCGACGGCGCTGACGTAGAGGAACGCGTTCGCGACGCCGGGGAGTTCGAAGCCCGTGTGCCCGCTGGCCGAGCGGTAATCGTAGAAGGCCGTCGCGGTGCTCCGACGAACGAGGGGAACGACGGCGGCCTCGGGGCGCCCGGGCTGCGAGAGGGCGAAGGCCGGGCTCAGCGCGTTGCGGGCGCCGAGGTCGCACTCCTCCGCGGCCTCTCGAACGCCGTTTCCACATCGCACGACGGGCACATCGACGGTGACGGGCACGTCGACAGTGACAGGCACATCGACAGTGACAGGCACGTCGACAGTGACAGGCACGTCGACAGTGACAGGCACGTCGACAGTGACAGGCACGTCGACAGTGACGGGCACATCGACGGCGACGGGCACATCGACGGCGACGGGCACATCCTCGACAACGAGCGAATCAGGCGTCGTTGCGTCGAGTGAGTCGTCGACGTTGAGCGCCGTGCGCGACCCGCATCCCGCGAAGAGAAGCGCCGTGAGTGTGAGAGCGCAGGGCCTCCGCATCGGCCGTCACTTCATGTCAGGAGGCAGCTTCGGCGGGCGCGGGACCATGTTGTCGAGGCTGTCGCGGTCGAAGAGCTCGACCTGCTGGCTGTCGGTGTCGTGCGCGTCGAGGTTCGGGGGCGGCGCGGGCGGGCGCTTCGACGGCGTCGTCTGGTAGCGCGCCTCGGCGGCCTGGGCCATCGCGATGGCGGGGCCGCGCACGGCCTGGAGCGCGCGCAGCATCGAGGGCGCGTCGATGAAGCGCTGCTCGCGGTCGCGGTGCAGCGCGCGCATCACGAGCGAGTCGAGGTCGGCGTGAATCTCGGGGCGGTGCATGCGCGGCGTGAGGGGCGTCACGCGCATGATCTCGCCGAGCAGCGCCGCGGGCGTGTTGGCCTTGTAGGGCAGCCGCCCGGTGAGCATCTCGTAGAGGATCATCCCGAGGGAGTAGAGGTCGGCGCGCGCGTCGAGGTGCGCGTCGCCCGTCGCCTGCTCGGGCGCCATGTACGCGGGCGTGCCCATCACGAAGCCGTTCCGCGTGAGGGCGGACTTCGACATCTCCTGCGTGACGAACTTCGAGATGCCGAAGTCGAGCACCTTCACGCGCGAGCCGTCGTCGGTGCGCGCGATGAAGACGTTGTCGGGCTTGAGGTCGCGGTGGAGGATGCCCGCGTTGTGCGTGACGACCAGCGCGTTGAGCACCTCGATCGCGATGTCGATGGCGGTCTCGACGCGCATCGGGCGCTCGTGCTGGAGGCGCTGCGTGACGGTCTCGCCCTCGAGGCGCTCCATCACGAGGTAGGGCGTGTTGTCGTCGAGCATGCCCATGTCATGCACCTCGACGATGTTCTTGTGCCCGAAGCGACCGACGACCGCGGCCTCGTTCTGAAAGCGCGCGAGGGCGACCTTGTCGTTCACGTAGCGCGCGTGGAGGGTCTTGATCGCGACGGGGCGCGCGAGGCCCACGTGGATGCCGTCGTACACGACGCCCATGCCGCCCTTCGCGATGACGCCGAAGATGCGGTAGCGGTTGTCGAGGAGCTGGCCCACGAGCGGCGCGTCGGAGGTCGGGCGAGGGAGCGCGTGCGCCTCTTCGCGGTCGCCGAAGGGGATGCCCACCGCGCTCGGAGGCCACCGGACGGCCGCGCGGTTCTCGGCCTGCGGCGCCGCGGGCGTGCGAGACGCGGCGGTGCCCGGCTGCGGAGGCGCGCCGAGGGGCGAGGGCTGCGTCGCGCCGAACTGGTGCGAATGCATCGGCGGGCCCGAGAAGGTCGACGCGCGGAGCCGAGGCTCGCGAGGCGGCGTCGACGAGGAGCTCCCGGCCTGCACCGCGGGCAGCGGCGGCGGGCGTACGCTCGGCGTCGACGCGGGCAGCGGCGGCGTCGGAGGAGGGCGCATCGAAGACGCGCGACCGGGCCCCGGCGGCACGACGCTCTGCGAACGCGCATTCACCGGCACCCGATGCACCGGGCACATCACCGTGTCGGCTGAATGTGGAAGCCCGCAGTGCGGGCACCGAACAAAGTGCTGCGTCATCGCCTTCCCGGAGGGCCGCAGTATGCTTGGGTGGGGGGCCGTCGAGCAAGACCTGAATCTGTGGCGGTGCGCCTACGGGTTCTTCCTCGCGCGGTGCTTCGGCGGAGGGCGCGAAGCGGTCGACGCGGGGGTGGCGTCGGGGTTTCCTCTCGGCGGATGCAGCGAAGTTGCCCGAACAGCGCGTCGATCGCGTACCCTCTCGGTCGGCGTCGGAGTGACGCCTCACAGCGGCGCCGCGCGTGAGAGAAATTCTTCGCAAAGCGATTCTGGCGACTTGAAGTACAACAGCCCGGCGAGAATTCGCGGTAGAGTGTGAAAAGCTCGACGACCGTCTCACTCCGCTGACGAGCGGAGCGAAGCAGACGGAGCCGTCGGGGGAGAACGAACGGCGTGAACATGAACACCGCAGAGAAAGTGGCGGACGCACTGCCTGACAACGACTCCGATCCGTTGCTCGGGATGGTGATCAACCAGAAGTTCAAGATCACCCAGGCGATCGCGGTTGGCGGCATGGGCACGATCTACCGCGGGGAGCAGCTCGTGCTCGCGCGCCCCGTCGCGATCAAGGTCTTGAACCCGGCGTACACCGCGAACCTCCGCGACCCGGCCTTTCAGAAGCGCTTCTTCCTCGAGGCGAGCATCCTGTCGCGGCTGCAGCACCACAACATCGTCACGGTGTTCGACTACGGCCGCATCGACGGCCTCGACGCCGACCGCTTCTTCATGGCGATGGAGTTCCTCCCCGGCGAGACGCTGCACCGACGGCTGCGGTCGCGGGGCTGGCTCACGCCGCCCGAGGCGCTCGGCGTCGCGCGGCAGCTCGCGCGCGGGCTCCGCGAGGCGCACAAGCACGGCGTCGTGCACCGCGACATGAAGCCCTCGAACGTGATGCTCGTCCCCGACGAGGACGGCGTCGAGATCGTGAAGATCCTCGACTTCGGCCTCGGCAAGGTGCTGAGCGACGACAGCGAGGAGCTCACGCAGCAGGGCTCCTTCCTCGGGTCTCCGAGGTACATGTCGCCCGAGCAGATCGCGCACGGCAAGGTCGACCACCGCACCGACGTCTACTCGCTCGGCGTGATGCTCTACCAGATGCTCTGCGGCAAGGTGCCGTTCGAGTCCGACAAGAGCGTGCAGATCCTCATCGCGCACCTCCAGACGCCGGTGCCGCCGATGAAGCAGCGCAACCCCGACGTCGACGTGCCCGAGCCCATCGAGAACTTCGTCCGCAAGTGCCTCGAGAAGAGCCCCGACCAGCGCCCCGCGCACATGGACGAGTTCATCCGTCTGCTCCGCGAGTGCGCCTCGACGACGGGCCTCACGATGGGCTTCGGCGCGGCCACCTCGGCGACGCTTGACTCGGCGCCGCTCGCCTCCGCGCACCTCAGCGGCGAGAACTCAGGAGCTCCCCGGTCGCCCGTCGCGATCAACCCCAACGACGACGTCGAGGTGATGCTCTCCTCGGGCGCTCACGTCGAGGTGTCGCTGCAGGACGACTCGTTGCCGCCCGTCGCCCCCGCGCGCTCGTCGCAGCAGCACGGCCCGACCCCGCCGCCCGCGACGCCCTCTCGACGCCCGCCCGACATCGGCAACCAGTCGAAGTTCGGCTTCTTCGTCGGCGGCGCGGGGCTCGTGCTCATCATCGCCGCGTTCATCGTGCTCGCGCTCAAGCAGCCCTCGGTGCAGACCACCGTGCAGGCGCTGCCCCCCGCGAACTCGAACGACACGCCGCGCACCTTCACCCTGATGATCGACTCGTATCCGCAGGGCGCGGACGTGATCGAGCAGGGGCGCGTGCTCGGCACGACGCCCATCCAGGTCTCCGTGGTGAACGACGACGTCCGCACGCAGCCGCGGCAGATCACGGTGCGACGCGCGGGCTTCGTCTCGTACTCGATCCTCCAGGGGCCCTCCGACGGCAACGTGCGCATCGTGGCGACGCTCTCGCCCGAAGCCGCGCAGCCGCAGCCCCTCGCGCAGCCGCAGCCGCAACCCGTCGCGCAGCCGCAGCCGCAGCCCGTCGCGCAGCCGCAGCCCGTCGCGCAGCCGCAGCCTGGCCCCGACGACCGCGTTCGCACGGTGCGTCGCCCCGTCGTCCCGCACGTGCCGAGCGCGCAGCCGCACACGGCGGTCACGGGTTCGCAGGGCCTCGACATCTCCACCGAGCGCTGACCGTCGCGCCGCGACGCGATCTCCCCCCTCGCGCGCTTCGCTCCGCGCGATCCCTCCGAAAATGCTTCATGGCTCCGCGCCTGAGGGCTTAGTCTGCTCGCAGCCGAAACTGCGACCGATGACCCCGCGAGGCCCTGTACCGCCATGAAGCTTCGAAGCGCGCTGATGCTCATCCTCTCGACCTCGCTCGCGGCGCCCCTCGCGCCGGTGAGCGCGGCGTGGGCCGACGACCTTGCCGACGAGGCGGACCTCCACTTCAGGCTCGGCACCGAGGCGTACGCGAACCGCGACTACCGCGGGGCCCTCGAGCACTTCCTCGCGTCGAACCGGCTGGTGCCGAACCGCAACGTCATCTTCAACATCGCGCGCACCTACGAGCAGCTCGCGCAGTACGCCGACGCGCACCGCTACTACACCACCACGCTCGACGTGGAGCAGGACGCCGCGCGACGGCAGAGCATCAACGAGGCGATCGCGCGGATCCGCCCCTACGTCGCGGTGCTCCGCGTGGTGTCTGACCCGCCCAACGCGACGATCTACATCAACCGCCGCGACCTCGGTCAGCGCGGCAACGCGCCGCGATCGCTGGCCTTTCCGCCCGGGCGTTACCGCGTGATCGCGGAGCTCGACGGCTACGAGACCGTCGAGTCGCCCGAGATGCAGGCCGCGCTCGGACAGGAGACGCTCGTCACGCTGCGTCTCCAGCGCATCGTGGGCAACGTGCGCGTCGAGGGCGACGCCGCGGGCGCGACGGTGCGCGTCGACAACCCCGAGTCAGAGCCCGCGGGACACGTGCCGTGCAACCTCGTGCTCCCGCCGGGACGCCACCGCTTCTACGTCTCGCAAGACGGCTTCGCGACGAGCGAGCAGGACGTCGAGGTGCAGGCGCGCGCCACGGTCTCGGTGCGCCCGCACCTCACGCCGTTGACGGGCGCGCTGGTGATCAACACCGACGAGCGCGACGCCCTCGTCGAGGTCGACGGACGCCCCGTGGGCTTCACCCCCGTCGTGGCCAACGTGCCCGTCGGCGATCGCCGCGTGCGCATCTCGCTCTCGGGCTTCCGCACGATCGAGCAGACGGTGGCCATCCGCAACAACGAGCAGACGCGCCTCGCGCCGGAGCTGCGCCAGGTCGAAGAGGTCGAGGCCGCGTCGCGCACCGCCGAGGCCGTCGAAGACGCGCCGAGCTCGGTGACCGTCATCCCCGCGCAGGAGCTCCGCGCGATGAACTACCCCACCATCGCGGAGGCCCTGCGAGGGATCCGAGGGATCTTCGTCTCCGACGACCGCTTCTACCCCACGGTGGGCTTCCGCGGCTTCTCGCGCATGGGCGACTACGGCAACCGCGTCCTCGTGCTGCTCAACGGCCAGCCCACGAACGACAACTGGGGCTTCTTCTCCTTCACGGGCTACGACGCGCGCGTCGACCTCGACGACGTCGAGCGCATCGAGGTCGTGCGCGGCCCCGGCTCGGTGCTCTACGGCACGGGCGCCGTGTCGGGGGTCATCAACGTGGTGACCCGCGGCCGCGACTCTCGGCAGGGCGTCAGCGCCTCCGCCTCGACGGTCGAAGGGAACATCACCCGCGGTCGCGTCTCGGGCACCGTGCGCTTCGGCGAGAACGCGGGCCTCTGGACGTCGGTCTCCGCCGCGACCTCGCCGGGGAGAGACTTCCACTTCCCCGAGCTCGCGCAGCCCGCGAACCCGATGACGGGCGCGCCTGCGGTGACGGGCGACTCCATCGGCGCCGACGGCTTCGACGCGCTCACGGTCCAGGGCCGCGGCTGGGTCGGCGCGCTCTCCGCGCAGTGGATCCTCAACACCCGCACGAAGCACGTCCCCACGGGCGTCGGCGGCGCGCTCCTCAGCGACGACCGCACGTACAACTCAGACACGCGCGGGCTCTTCGAACTGCGCTTCGAACCCCGGCTCTCGGAGCGCGTGCAGCTCTACACGCGCGCGGCGATCAACCACTACAACTTCATCGGCTCGTCGGTCTACGACGGCGGCGCGGGCGTCACGGCGTTCCACCGCGAGCGCTTCCTCGGGACGTGGGCCACGGCCGAGGCGCGCATCGCCTACACCCCGACCTCGTGGCTGCGCGTCATGCTCGGCGTCGAGGGGCAGCTCCACTTTCAAGCGCAGCAGCGCGGCGAGGCGTGGGGCACGGGCTGCGACGCGATGAACTCCGCGGACTGCGCGCCGTCGCTCTACCTCCCCGGCGAGGCGACGTACTCGCCCGACTCGTACGACCAGCACCCGTTCCAGATCCTCGCGGGCTACGCCCTCGCCGACTTCACGCCGTCACAGCGCGTGCGCATCTCGGCGGGCGTTCGCTACGACGAGTACTTCTTCTCCGACCGCAGCTTCGGCGCGTTCTCGCCGCGCCTCGCGCTGATCCTCCGCCCGTACGAGCGCGGCAACCTGAAGATCATGGGCGGCAGGGCCTTCCGCGCGCCCAGCGTGTACGAGCAGTTCTACAACGACAACTTCGGCGGCCTCGCGCCGGCGAACTACGGCGGCAACCCCCCGCTCACGCCCGAGACCATGTGGTCGGGCGAGGTGGAGTTCACGCACCGCTTCTCGACCACGCTCACGGGCACCATCGCGGGCTTCACGAACTACTACGACAGCTTCATCGTGATCGGCGAGACGACGCCGCCCGTGACGCCGGGCAACCCCATGCCCGACCCCGTGGGGCAGTACCAGAACAACGCCAACGCCCCGGTGCTCACCGTGGGCGGCGAGGTCGAGGTGCGCCGCGAGTGGCGCCAGGGCTGGATGCTCAGCGCGAACTACTCGTACCAGCACTCGCAGTATGTCGGTCAGGGGGCGACGGACCTCCGCCGCGTGCCCAACTCGCCCGAGCACCTCGCGTCGCTGCGCGGCGCCATGCCGATCATCGGCCGCGCGCTCGTGCTCGCCACGCGCATGTCGTTCGAGAGCTTCAGGTACGACTCCAACGAGATCGGCGCGTCGCCCGATCCGCAGGGGCACACCGACAACGCGTTCCTCTGGGACGTGGTGTTCTCGGGGCAGGAGCAGCGCGCGGGGCTGCGCTACGCGCTCGGGCTCTACAACGCGCTCGACTGGCGATACAGCGTGCCCGTGGCGAGCTACTTCGCGGTGCGCTCGGTGCCGCAGAACGGCCGCACGCTGATGCTCTCGCTCGGCGTGAACTTCTGAGACCGAAGGCGCGGGGGAGCGCTCAGCCCGCGGAGCGCTTCCCCGGCTCCTCGTCGTCGGTGGCTTCGCCGGTGATTCGAATCCCCGAGCGGCGGATCGTGAGGGCCTCGGCCTCCTGCTCGATGCGCGCGAGTTCGAAGAGGTCGGGGCGCAGCGCCGGGGCCCGCAGCGAGACCTGATCGTTCAGCGATGTGGGATCGGCCGAGATGAGGAAGGGCGCGAGGGACTCAGGCCGCAGCGACGGCCGCAGCGTCGCCCGATGCTGCGGCTGCGCGATGAGGTGCGACCGGCCAACCTCGTACTTGCGGAGGTACGCGAGGGGCACGTAGCTGCTCTTGTTCTGGCGGAGACCGGGGAGCCCGAGGTCTTGTTCGACGTTGAAATAGTCGTATCCGCGCTCTTCGAGGAGGGCGCCGGTCTGGCGCATGAGGAAGGGATAGACCCCTTCGAACTCGACGACGTTGGCCTTCCAGAAATGACCGATCGCGTGCTTCCTGTGCACGAACTCGAGCACCATGAAGGCCGCCATCTTCTCGCCCACGAAGACGCCGGTGCAGTGGAGCTCTGGGAGCAGCTCGGAGAACTCCAGCAGTCGCTTGAGCGCGAGGAACTCGTACTGCTCGTAGGGCTCCTCGTGGCCCTTGTTCGAGGCCCACAGGGCGAACAGGTCGAGCATGGCCTTGCGGGTCGCAGCGTTCGACGGGTCGATGCGCTCGACGCGGTGGGTCGGGTTCTCGCGCGCGAAGCGGTTCGAAACGTTGCGCTTGCTCCGGAACGTCGTGCCTTCGAAGCGGCGGAGGCGCACCGACGAGAGGATGTAATCGCTGCTGTCGAAGTCGGGCTCCCAGCTCGCGGACGAGCCCGGCAGGCGCAGGGCGACCTCTTCGGGGATGAGGCGCAGACGCTCCGAGAGGCCCTCCGAGAGCGAGCGGCTGAGGAGCGCCTCGGCCGTCTGGGGGAGCTGGTGCGCTCCCATGAACGAGTAGAACGGCTCGCCCGTGACGTAGTCGGTGAAGCGTACGACCAGGTTGCCGTGCAGGGTCGAGAGCCGGAACTCGTCGCGGATGTTCCAGCTCGAGAGGCTCACGAAATTGAAGTCGGAGTACGGCGCGAACCGCCCGGTGTGCACCGTCACCTCGGTGCAATCCGAGAGATCGAGAGGCTTGAAGGCCGGGAATCGCGGGATCATCTCGGCAGCCTCGGCGGGTGTTGCGATCCGACCGTCAAGCAACCTGCTCCGGGGAGCAACCGCGGCGCATGCCTCTCTCCGAGCTCGTCTCTCGACGGGCCTGAGCTCGATACCGGATCCGTCGGCGGTGATCGACGCACGCTAATCCTATGAAGCGATACTACACGCCGCGGGTGCAACCTGGCACCATTTCGGGCGCGCTCTTCGCGTCGGGTTGATGTGACATCGACGCCCCATGGCGATCGAGAATGCGCGCTGTTTTCGGCGCATTGCACGGACGCTCCGCACGCTGTGGCGCATCGGCGCGAGAACGCGTGGCTCTTCTGCTCTGTTCTTTCATCTATCTTCTGACATCGCGTCTGCGATGAGAAAATATGAGCAGAAATCTTGGCCGCATGCGGAGCTCTGGCATTCTCGCTGTGCAACGTAGGACGCAGCCCGGCGTGACCTCGACGCGAGGCCGACGGGCGACGGTGAGCGTGGCGACCGCAGTGTTTTCGCGAAAGTCGTTGTTGATGCTCGCGCGGGCGCCGTGAGAATGTAGCTGGATCGTTGCGCGCTCAGCGCAAGACCACAGACCGGCCTGATAACCAGACGCCGGTGCAGGAGGTTGCTGGTGATGCGAAGGACGTGGAGAGCCGTCACGAGCGGTGCCGTAGTGGCGCTCACGCTGGCGGGGTGCGGGTCAGCAGGAGACGACCTCGCGGCCGCGGGGACGACCTCGCAGACGGGCGGATTTCTCGCGCAGGAGGGGTACAGCGTCCCCGCGCAGTGGGAGCCCCAGGAGTCGGTGTGGGTCGCCTCGTGGGTGGCCGCGTACAGCGAGCCCCTGTTCCCGATGGACGAAGTGGTCACGGAGGTCGCGCAGGCGCTCACGCGACACGTTCCGATCAACATGATCGTGCAGTCTCCCGAAGAGGAGGCGACGCTTCGCGGCACCCTCGGCGGAGCTGGCGTGGACCTCTCGCGCGTGCGGTTCCACGCGCTCCCGCACAATGACTTCTGGATGCGCGACACGGCGGGGGTCTTCTCGCGCAACCGTCGCGGCGAGCTCGGCGTCATCGACTGGGGCTACGACACCTGGAGCTACGACTCCTACACGAACGACTACTCGCAGCAGGACGAGCGCATCGACCGCGACATCGCGAGGACCGTCGGCGTGCCCGCCTTCCGCTGCGGCATGGTGCACGAGGGCGGCGACACCGACGTCGACGGCCACGGCACCGCGATCGTGACCGAGGCCGTCGAGCGCATGCGCAACCCCAACATGACCGTCCCCGAGATGGAGACGGAGCTCAAGCGCTGCTACGGCGTGCGGCAGGTCATCTGGCTGCCTGAGGGCGTGCTCGAAGACGACGCCACGTTCCGCGGCGTGCTCCCCGGACGCATCCTCACCGCGGGCGCCACGAACGGGCACGTCGACGAGTACGTTCGCTTCGCGCCGAACAACACCATCCTCCTCGCGCAGGTGCGCGCCGAGGACATGCGCACCGGCGACCCCGCCGCGAACCGTCGCGCGCAGATCAACAACCAGCGCATGGAGGCGAACTACCGCATCCTGAGCCGGGCGCGTGATGCGCAGGGGCGGCCGTATCGCATCGTGCGCATGCCCGTCGCGGAGTCCGACCTCTTCGATCTCCATCCCGGCGAGCCCTTCTACGATTTGTTTCTCTCGTTCTCGCCCCTCGAGGACGGGACGGTGCTGCGCGACGGCGACACGCTCCACATGATCTCGACCACGAGCTACCTGAACTTCTTCGTCTCGAACGGCGTGGTGCTCATGCCCTCGTACGCCCAGTCGATCGGGACGCCCGCCGCGATCCGCAAGGACCGCGAGGTCTACGACACCCTCCGCGCGGCGTTCCCCGGCCGCGAGGTGGTGCGCCTCCGCTACGCCATCGGCGCCAACCGCGGCGCGGGCGGACCCCACTGCATGACGCAGCAGCAGCCGCTCGCCTCTCCCTGAGCCCTCCTCCCGCGCATCGCCGTCACGGCCTCGCGTACACTCGCGCGCCGTGAGCCCCATCCGATCCGACGACCTCGCACGCCGACAGCTCGAGCGCGACCGCGCGCGCTGCGCCGAGCGCCCCTGGCTCTTCGCGCAGAAGCTCGCCCGCATGAGCGCGTCTCCCTTCGCGTACCTCCGCGGCGCGGCGCCGCTCTACTACGACCTCCTCGCGCGCGACCGCTCGCTCAGCGACGGGCCCGCGGGCGAGGGGTGGATCGTGGGCGACCTCCACGTCGAGAACTTTGGAGCGTACAGGGCCGGTCGCGCGGACCTCTCGCCCGACGCCGTCATCTTCGGGCTCAACGACTTCGACGAGGCCGCCGTGGGGCCGTGGCGCTACGACCTCGTGCGCCTCGTCGCGAGCGTGCTCATGGCCGGGCGCGAGCTCACTCTCTCCGCCGAGGATGCCGTGAGCCTCGCCGAGGGGCTCCTCGACGCGTGGTGCGCGCAGGTGTTCGACGCGGCGCCCCCCGCCGTGAGCAGCGCGGCCGTCACCCGCATGGTCGAGTGCGTCGAGCGCCGCACGCGGCAGGAGCTCCTCGACGATCGGACGAAGATCGAGAAGGGGCGCCGCGTGTTCAAGCGCAGCGCGAAGTACCGCGACCTCGACGCCGCCGAGCTCCGCGTCGCGACGCAGACCTTCGCGCGCTTCGCCGACGCGCTCGACGCCGCGGAGAGACCCGCGCGCGAGGCCCTCGCCGTCGAAGACCTCGCGTTTCGCGTGGCAGGCACCGGGAGCCTCGGGGCGCTCCGCGCCGCGATCCTCACGCGCGGCAAGGGGGACCCCGACGGGAGCTGGATCTTCGACATGAAGTCCGAGGGCCCCGCCGCGGCCGAGGCCGTCGTGGGCGCGCAGGAGCTCACCGGCGCGCGCCGCGTCGTCGCCGCGATGGACCGCTGCCTCGACGTGCGCCCGCGCATGGTCGCCGCGGTCGAATACGAGGGGGCCTCGTTCCTCGTGCGGAGGCTCGCGCCGCAGGAGGACAAGCTCGACTTCAGCCTCGTCGATCCGCGGCAGCTCCCGGAGCTCTCGCGGCACCTCGGCGCCATCGCGGGACGGGCCCACCGAAAGGGTGCCACGAAGATGCCCCCGCGCTGGGCGAAGCCCGACCTCGACGCCGTGCTCTCGAACGCCATCGAGGTGGTGGGCGTGCACCACGGCGCGTGGCTCGCGCACTGCGTCGAGGTGCGCCGCGCGGGCGCCGCGGTCGCTTCCCCGACGCGCTGACACGGGCGTAAGGTTCGCGCGAGAGGAGCCCCTTCGATGACCCGTCGCTTCGCGCTCGCATCCTTCGCGTTGATCTCGCTCTCGTGGGTCGCTTGCAGCGACGACACGACCCCGACGCCCGCGCCGTCGCCCTGCGCAGACCGCCAGCAGGTGAGCCTCCCCAACTGCCTCATGACCGGCGGAGACGGCTTCTCCGACGAGGCGTGCATCGCCCTCGACGACGCGATCCGCTCGAACCGCGCGACCGTGAGCGACGCGCGCTCGCCCACGATCACCGCGCCCACGGAGATGCAGTCCGTCGCGCGCGCGACGCCCTTCACCTTCACGTGGACCGCGCCCACCGCGATGCTCCCGCGGCGGCGTCCGATGACCGTCGGCGACGAGCTCATGCGCTGGACGTCGCTCATCCCCGAGGCCGAGGCGCACTGCGCGCCCTTCACCGGCCGCGCGTACGAGCTCCGCTTCAAGGTCGGCGCGAGCGTCATCTACCGTCGCCAGCAGTCGGCCATCTCATGGACCCCGACCGCCGCCGAGTGGACCTACCTCACCGGCGCGATCGGAACGCAGACCGCCGAGCTCACGATCTACACCGCGTCGTTCGTGACAGGGCAGATCTCGTCGGGCGCGGGGCCCTTCACCCCCATGGCCGCGAGGCGCTTCGCCGTCGCGCCGTGACGCCCCGCCGCGCGCCCTTGACCCGCGGCCGCGATGCGACGTAGGGAACGCGCGCCATGACCACCGAGCTCCGCAACGCCATCGGCATCCTCCACGAGACCAAGAACCGCTGGGAGCGACGAGTGCCGCTCGTCCCCGAGCAGATCGCCACGCTGGTGGCCGACGGGATCGAGGTGCGCGTCGAGCGCTCCCCGTCGCGCGCCTTCGTCGACGACGAGTTCGTCGCGGCCGGCGCCACGCTCGTCGACGACGCCACGGACTGCAAGCTCGTGATGGGCGTCAAGGAGGTCAAGAAGCACCAGATCAAGCCCGGCGCGACCATCATGTGCTTCTCGCACACGATCAAGGGGCAGGCTCACAACATGCCCCTGCTCTCGGAGTTCATGTCGAAGGGCGCGAGCCTCGTCGACTACGAGGTGATCGTCGACGACAAGGGCGTTCGCCAGGTCGCCTTCGGCCGCTACGCGGGCCTCGCGGGCGCGCACGAGACCCTCTGGACGCTCGCCCACCGCATGAAGGCCCTCGGTCACGACAACCCCCTCACGGCCCTCAAGCACGCCGTCGACTATCGCGACCTCGCGGACATGACCGCGTACACCCGCGCCGCCCTCGACGCGCTGCGCTCCGACGGCCCTGCGGCGCTCGCGCCCCTCGTCGTGGCCGTGACCGGCAACGGCCGCGTGTCGAAGGGCGCGCTCGAGTACCTCGACATGGTGGGCGCGATCCCGTGCACCATCGACGAGTGCATCGCGCTGCCGCACGAGTCGCCCGACGACCGGACGCTGCGCGTGCTGCACCTCGGCGACGACGCGCTCTACGAGTGGGCCGGGCAGCACCGCCGCTTCAGCTTCGACCACTACGTGCAGCACGCCGAGCGCTACGTGTGCAAGGGCGCGATGTACCTCCCCTACGTGAAGGCGCTCATCAACGGGCTCTACTGGGACGAGCGCTTCCCGCGCATCCTCGACGACTCGACCTCGCGGCGGATGTACGCGCACGAGACCCTGCCGCCGGTCATCGGCGACATCGCGTGCGACATCAAGGGCGGCGTCGAGTGGACCGTGCTCGCCACGCAGAACGACGCGCCCGCGTTCGTGTACGACCCCGCGTCGAACAGCGCCAACGTCGGCGTCGAGGGGCGCGGCGTGGCGATCATGTCGGTCGACAACCTCCCGACGGCGCTCCCGCGCGACGCGTCGGTCGACTTCAGCAAGGCGCTGTTCCCGTACGTGCGGACCTTCTTCGGCGCGAAGCTCTCGGGCGGCGTCTCAGACCTGCCCTCGGCGCTCCAGAGCGCCGTCGTCGTCGCGGGCGGACGCCTCACGCCCAAGCACCAGGGCCTCGCCCGCTTCCTCTGATCCCTCGCGTCTCAGATCACAGACACACGCGCATCCAGGCCATGCCGCCGCAGGCTCCGGGCGTCGTCGGACCCGCCGCGGTGCCCGGCAGGCAGTGGCTGTTGCACCACCCGCACGCGCTGTTCGCGACGCATCCCGCGCAGTCGATCTTGCGCGCGCAGGGGTCGGTGCCTCCGTCGGGCGGCGTCGCGACGCAGATCACGAGCGCGGTCTGCGCGTCGTCGCACCCGGCGAAGCGCGTGACCATCCCCGAGCACGTCGCCGTCGCCGTGAGCGCGCACGAGAGCCACGCGTTGAGCGCGGGACGACACACCGCGGGCGTCGCCGCGAGCTGCGTGGCGCAGTCGCGCATGCACGTGGGCGTGTCGCGCATGCAGCCCATCGCGCCGACGACGCGCGCGCAGTAGGGCGTGCACACGTCCGCGGGGAGCGAGGCGTCTCCCGCTGCGGGCGCGTCGGCGGCGGTGATGTCGGCGGCGGTGATGTCGGCGGCGGTGACGTCGGAGGGCGACGCGGTGTCGGTCGGCGAGGTCGACGCGTCGACGGGCGTCGACGACGATCCCTCGCTGCCGCAGGCGGCCAGCGTCGAGAGCAGGAGGCAGAGCGTGAGCGGGGCGCGCGTTGAAGCCATGCGGCGCAT
>JBPOHC010000238.1:0-5420 GCA_052035985.1 Myxococcota bacterium
CCCGTGACCGGCTCGATGACCTACGGCCCCAACCTCACGCCCGACGAAATGACCGGGATCGCAGGGTGGACCGACGAACAGATCATTCGCGCGATCCGCACGGGCATCGACGACGAGGGAGCCACCCTGTGTCCGACGATGCCTCGCTACGACGCGATGACCGACGAAGACGCGCGGCTCCTCGTGCGCTACCTCCGTTCGCTTCCGCCGATCAGCCACGACGCGCCTCACAGCGTGTGCGAGGAGCCTCCGACCGACAGCGGCGTCGATGCGCCCGCGCCCGACGTGACCGAGCCTGACGTGACGCCGCTCGACACGGGCTTCGACGCCTCGGTCGATGTTCCCATCGACGTGCGACGCGACGCTGCGACGGATGCTCGCCTCGACGCCTCGATCGACGCCCGCGTCGACGCCGCGATGGACGCCCGCGTGGACGCCGCGATGGACGCGCGCGCCGATGTTCGCACCGACGTCGCCACGGATGTTCGCACCGACGTCGCGACCGATGCGCGCGTGGATGCGGCCACCGATGCACGCGCCGACGTGACCTCCGACGTCCCTGTCGATGTGCCTCCGCTCGGGTGTCACCCCGTGATCAACGAGATGGTGACGGGCGTGACGGCTGCGGCCACCAACGAGTGGATCGAGCTCTACAACCCGTGCACCACGGCCATCAACATCACGGGCTGGCGCATCGGATATCGCGGCGCCACGACGGCAGGTCCCCTCACGGCGACGGACTCCTCGACGCTCTTCACCTTCCCCGCGCGCACCATCGCGCCGATGGGCTACGTGCTCGTCGCCAGCGCGGGCTACACGGGCACCGTCGACGGACGACTCTCGACGGGTGTCGCCGACGCGGGCGGCGGAATCGGACTGCGCAACACGGCCGGGACCGTCGTCGATTCACTCGGCTGGGGCACCGCGACCAACGCCTTCGTGCGCGTGCGTCCCGCGGCCGTCGCGCCCCTCGCCGCAGCGCCGGGGAACTCCATCCAGCGCCTCCCCGACGGCGCGGACACCGGCAACAACATGGCTGACTTTCACATCAGCATGCGCCCCACGCCGCGCGGCGCGAACCGCTGACCTCGAACGATCTCCCCGGCTTCAGATCCAGCGCGTCGGCGGGACCCATCCCCCGAAGGCGTCTTCGAGTTGCTCGGCCACGCGGATCGTGACGTGGTCGCTCCCCGGCGCGCCCGCGACTTGAACGCCGAGCGGAAGTCCCGCGGGCGTGAGTCCGAGCGGCACCTGCGTCACCGGGACGTGCAACACATTGAAGGCCGCGGTGTAGCCCCACTGCACGGGCCAGAAGAGGGCAGTGCCGTGCTTGGGCGCCACGCGCGTGTGCGGCGGATAGAGCATCACGCCACGGTCACCGAGGAGCGTCGCGAGCTCTGCGCGCGCCTGACGGGAGCGCTCGAGCACCTTCACCATGTTGTTCGGGAGGTTCTTCGTGGCCCGCTCCAGCACGCAGAGCGCGAGCGACGGGAGCGTGTAGCGCGAGTGCCCACGCACGGCGCCGGGGATCTCTCGCAGCACGTCGCGGAGACGCAGCTTCGTGCCGTTGCCGAGCATCAGCGCGTAGGGCGTATCTGCGGCGTCGTCCATGGCGGCGGCCCAGAGCGCGATCGCGTCTCGCAGCGCGGGGAAGCTCGTCACGCGCACCTTCGCGCCGCGTCGTGAGAGCTCGCTCGCGGCCCGCTCCTGCGCGTCGTGGAGTCGATCGTCGACGGGGAATCCGAGCCCCGCAGACTCCCTCACGTCGTGCACGGTGACGCCCTTGAGGTCGACCTCGGCGGTGTCTCCGAGGTGCTGCTCGGTGGCGTAGTCGTCTCCCTCGTGCGGCCCCGCGAGCACGCGGAGCACGGGCATGAGGTCTCTCGCGCGTCGCGTGAGCGGTCCCGTACCAAGCATGTGCTGCGCGTCTCCCTCGGCGTTGGGATACTGACCGCTGTTGGGCACCAGGCCCGGCGTGGGCTTGTGACCGAACACGCCGTTGAAGAACGCGGGCATGCGGATCGATCCGCCGATGTCTGCGCCGAGGCCCACGGGAGACGCTCCGCTCCCCACGATCGCGCCCTCTCCGCCGGAGCTACCGCCCGCGGTGCGCTCGGGGTCGTAGGCCGATCCCGTGCGGCCGTAGAGCATGTTCGTGCTCTCCATCCACATGCAGAGTTCCGACGTGTTGGTCACGCCGAGCGGGATCATCCCCGCCTCGCGCAGACGCATCACGGTGGGCGCGTCGTGCTCGGCGATGACGTCCTTGCGCGCGACGAGGCCCGCGGTCCAGGGCATCCCCGCGACCGAGAAGCTCTCCTTGATCGTGCACGGAACGCCGTGAAACGTAGGGAGATCAGTGTCACCCGCCTCGATGCGACGGTCGGCCGCGTCGGCCTCACTGCGCGCGAGCGCGAAGCGATCTTTGACGACCGCGTGGAGGGTGGGGTTGACGCGCTCGATCTGTCGGATGTGCGCCTCGACGACCTCGCGCGAGCTCGCGCGCTTCTCACGGATCATCGCGGCGAGCTCGACGGCTGACTTCAGGCAGATGGGGTCCACGGTGAGCGGGAGCGTTGCACCTCCGCGGGCCGTCTCGTCAAGCGCTACGGCGCGGCGCACATCGCGTCACCGACGCGCGGTCAGATTCCGTCGATGACGCCGAAGTAGTGGTTGCCTGGCGCCGCGGTGTCGTCGCTCAGCAGAAACTCCGTCTGGAGCCGCACGCAGTCGTCGGGCGTGAGCGATCCGAAGCCCATCGGGTCGATGCGTTCGAACGCGGCCTCGGGGTCTGCGATGCCGAGCGACGCGGCGTGCTCGCACCAGCGGGCGGCGTCGGCGCGTCCGGTCCCGCGGTCGTCGAAGAGCACGAAGAGCTGGCGCACACCCGACATCATCGCGTCGAGGGTCCGCGTGTCTCCGGCCGCGAGCTCGGCTTCGACGACGGCGATGTAGCTGCCCCAGAAGCGCATCCACGCGTCGAGGCTGACGCGGTCGCCGTCGTGGGGGTTCGCGGCCGAGAGGTAGAGGCCCCAGATGCCTTCGAGGGCGGCGCGATGCCCAGACGCGAGGGGCGCGTGGGCCTGCCATCCGCGGAGGCTCGCGTACTCGTCGCACTGTCGCAGGAGGTCGTCGTGCGAGATGAAGCCGTCGCCGTCGCGGTCGTTGAGTCGAAACAGGTGTCGCAGCTTGCGGTCACGGAGTGTGGGGTCGCGCATCCCGTGATTTTTCGCGGAGGCTCGGCCTCTTCGTCAAGGCGTCGCCGCGTCGCCCTGTGTCGTGGGGGCTGCGCTCGACGGTGGTGTCGACGCGCCCGAGACGTTGTCGTCTGCGCAGCGGAAGCCGCTCACGGGATACCGCCCCTCGGGCTTGTGGTGCACGCGATTCGAACTTCGCAGCCCCGAAGGCCAGTAGTTCCACGCGCCGCCGCGGAGCACGCGCTGACACTCGTTGGGAATCCCCATCGCCCCGGTGAACGCGTAGAGCCTCAGGTGGTTGAGCTCGCGGAAGGCCGCCATCGCCATCTCGCAGGTCGAGACGGTCTCGGGGTGGCGATACGCGTAGGGGTCATAGACGCTCTCGGTCCACTCCCAGACGTTGCCCGCCATGTCGAGCGCGCCATACGGAGACGCGTTCGTGGGATGCGTTCCGACGGGCTCGGGCTGTCCCGTGGTCATGCGTTGCCCGAAGACGGCGCGCTCGCGCGTGGGCTCCTCGTTGCCCCACGGATAGCGTCGCCCGTCGGTTCCGCGCGCGGCCTTCTCCCACTCGGCCTCGGTGGGGAGGCGTCCGCCGACCCAGCCGCAGTAGAGCCTCGCTTGAAACCACGAGACGCCCGTGACGGGTCCGTGCGGATCGGTCCACGCGGGTCTCGCCCACGCCTCGGGGCAGTGATTCGCGCGCGAGCAACGGAAGTAGTCCTCACGCGTGACCTCGTTTCGATCGATGCGAAACGCGGGGAGCGTGCGCGTGTGCTGCGGCCGCTCGTCGGGCTCACCGTCGACGTCGTTGCCCATGATGAAGGGCCCCGCAGGCACGAGCACGCGATCGACGGGCGGAGGCACCGCGGGCGGACGACGCGGACGACGCTGCGCGAAGATCGGCAGCGCGACGAGCGCAGCGGCAGAGACGAGCGAGAGTGTGACAGAGCGGTTCATCGCGTGGAGGCGGCGACGGGTATCACAACACCGCCGCGCTGCGACAGCCTCAGGCGACGCGGCGAGTGGCGGGCGTCTGCGTGGCGTCGTTGGCGGGCGCGGCGTCGCGGACGGTTCCGTCGGGCGCAGGCGCGGGCGCGGGCTTCTCTTCGCCGTCGTCGTTCTCGGCGTCGGCGTACTCGTTGCGCGAGCGGTGAAGATCGATCGGTTCGAGCATGTGGGCGACGCGCGCCACCTCGTCATCGCGTTGCAGATCGGCCGAGGCGATGACCTTGATGGCGTAGTGCTGAATGGACTGCACGAGGTCGTCACGGAGCGCGCGGAGGTCGCCTTGCGAGGGCTTCTGCGCGACCTCGCCGGTCATTCCGAGCACGACGCCCGCGGCCTGGTGGGCCTTGCGAAGGGTGGTGACGAAGGGGTTGCCCGCGAGGCGCACGAAGGCTTCCTTGTGCTCCGCGTCGGTGATCATCTCGAACCTGCGATCAGACTCGAGCCACTGCTGCCCGGGGTCACCGATGAGGAACCCGAGACCGTCCGTGGAGAACACCTCGGCGATGAGGTCGGTGGCCTCCGTCGACTCGGCGTGCTGATCGGCGGGGAGCTTCGACCACGCAGAGACGCGCGCATGGAGGGCGTTCCACGCGGCCGCGAGCTCGGCCATCGTGTTGCGGAGCGTGGCGGGCTTGCGGGTCTGGGCGCGGGTCTTCCACTCCTCATGGAGCTTCTCGCTCGCGGCGCGCACGCGGGAGGCGGCCTGACGCACGGGCTCGGGCGCGTCGTTGCCGGTGCGACGAAGGAGCTTCGTCGACATGAGAATCCCCTGCGCCGCAGACACGCGGAAGGTCAGCACATACCGAGAGACGTCGAGCTCTTTCATGGGTTCCTCCTGTGGTGAGTGGCGGTCGCGGGAGCGTCTCCGCCCGGGTCTGATCCGTTCAACGGCGGCCCACTCGGGGAGTGTGAGAAGGAACGAGGAGGAAAAGCTCGGGCCGTAATTTTTCTCGGCGCACCCCTTGGAGGATCGCCAATGTGACCGTGGAGAGACTCGGGGAGGTCCGACCTCACCCACAGGAACATGCGAATACCACCGTCGACCGGGCATGGGAGTCGAGTGTGTGATGCGCGGACACGTCTACCGGCAAAGCCAGTTGACGAACCACCTCGCGCCGACTGCGACCTGTACGAGGCAGACCAGGGTCACGAACTGGCGAGTGAGGTGATAGGCCCTCGACTGATACAGAAAGAAGAGCGCGAGAAGCGAGG
>JBPOHC010000730.1:0-15534 GCA_052035985.1 Myxococcota bacterium
CGGTCGAGACGAGGTAGCGCACGCGCTCGACGTCGACGCCGCGGAGCACGATCTCGTCGAAGTCGAGGAGGTCCTTGGGGCGCCCCGCGAGGTACTTGATGGCCGCGAGGTGATCGGGGCGAAACACCTTGAGGGGAATGCCGAGTCGCTTCGGTTCGATCGCCGTGCGGATCGCGCTCGCCTCGGGCTCGGTGATCGTGCTGAGCACGTCGACGCGCACCGACGGGGCCTCACCCGCCGCGATGGAGGCCGCGTTGTCTTCGTCGAGCCACGCGACGGCGTGCGAGTCGGTGATCCAGAAGGTCTTCACGCCGCGCGCTGCGAGGGCCTTCACCAGACGCCTCGCGCTCACGGGGCGCGCGAACACGTCGAGGTACATGGTGCAGTGCTCCCACCCGGCGTCGTGAATGGCGAGATCGCCGCCGATCGCGAGGCGCATCTTCTCGTCGACCGACTGCGACACGAGCACGAGGAGCCTCGCGAGCGCGTCGGGGAGCCCCGCGCGGTGGGCGAGCGCGAGCACCTCACGATCACCGAGCGGAGGGATCGACATGAGCGCTTCCTACCACGCCCCACTCCCCGCGCGAGATCAGGGGTCGTGCTGCACGAGCGCGCTACGCGTCGAAGAGGTCGCGCGCCGCGGTCGCGGTGACGGCGCTGTCGAGCCACGCGTCGAGCGTCTCGCGGTCGTCGCAGTCGAGCACCCGCGCGCGGGTCTGATCGTCGACGCTCACGGCGCGACGCGCGAGCACACGAAGGATCGACGCCGCGACCGCGCGAGCCTCTCCGCGCGCTTCACCGCGGGCCTCGCCGCGGGCTTCTCCGCGAGCCTCGCCGCGAGCCTCCCTGGCGGCGAGCTCTCGCTCGATGACGCGGTTTCTCGATGCGAGGAGCGCCTTCGCGACGGTGTCATCGGCGAGCACGCGGTCGACGAGCGCCGCGACGGGGAGCGGCACACGAAAACAACGATCGGTGATCTCCGTCGCGGCGTCGAGCTCGGTCCAGTCGTGGTGGGCGTGGTCCCACTCGTAGACCTTGCGGCTGGCGACCTTCACGGCGAAGAGCCTGCGGACGCCGCGCTTCGCGAACTTCTCGACCTTGTCGGTGGTGTGCGCGAGGCGCTCGGTGTCGAGCACTTCGAACGCGATCTCTTCGAGCTGACGTCCGCCCGTCTTGGGATCAGGGGCGCTCGGAAAGACGCTCACGTCGGGCGCTGCGTCGGAGTCGTCGTCCGCGCGCGTGAGCATGTCGACGGCGCCGCGATACCCCTCGGCGAGCACGCCCGCGAAGAGCGCCGCGGCGTCGAAGTGCTGCGTCGCGTGCGGCGGGTTCGCGCCCATCGTCCGGTACACGCGGCCGTCGAGGATCTCTGCGTGGGCCTCGGGCGCGACGAGGCGCTCGTCGACCGCGGGCAGCCGCGCGTTCTTCGCCGGTGCGTACGCGCCGTGCGACGAGGCGCCGGGTGCCAGAAGAGCGGGCGTTGGAGACGTGCGCGGCGGGGTCATCGCCGGGGAGCCTACCGTCGCGAGGGCGACGAGGGCAACGCGACGAGAGACCGCGCTACGCCGCGATCAGCCGTAGTGCAGGTGAAAGATGCGCTGGCCCATGAGCAGCGCGTCGTGAGGCGCGAGCGCGCGGATGCCGCGGATGCGCTGGTAGGTTCCGTTCGAACTCCCGAGGTCGACGATCATCACCTGGGGGCCGTGCGGAACGATCTGGCAGTGGAGGCCCGAGACCCAGCCGTCGAGGGGGAAGCGCAGGTCGGCGCGGTTGCGGCCGAGCGTGATCCCCGTGCGAGGGATGCGACACGGGAACATCCCCTTGTCGACGTCGCGGCCCACCACGAGGTGGAGCATCCCCACGGAGTCGACCGTGGGCGCGAGCTCGAAGCGCAGGATGATGCGGCCGATGCAGAACTGGTCGCCGTCGGCGAGCTCGACGTGCTGCTGCCGCGGGATGCGCGCGTAGACGCCGTTGCGAGAGCCCTCGTCGCGGACCCACACGCTCTGGCCCTGGACGATGATCGTCGCGTGGCGGCCCGAGAGGAGGTTGTCCTTCGCGAACATCCCGCCGACCTCGCGGCCCACGAGGTTTTCTCCCTCGTTGAGCGGGAACTCGCCCTCTTCGGTTCCGTCGAGCTGCGTGACGAGGAACTTCGGGCGCGGCGTCCCGATGGCCTGCACCACGCGGGTGTGCGACTCCTCGAGCTCGGGCTCTACGCGCTGCGCCGACCACGCGTCTTGCTGCGGCTGCTGCGGCGCGATCGGAGGCGCGATGGGCGTCACCGCGGGCTTGATCTGCGGGAGCCCCGAGGGCATTCCACCGCCGGGGCCGATGGTCTGCGCGCGGGCGGGCATCACGGCCGACGACATGAGCCCGTTGGGGCCGATGGTCTGCTGCCGCGGCGGGTTGAACTGCGGCTGCTGCGGTTGCTGCTGGTACGGCGAGCTCCCCGACTGCGATTGCGAGAAGGGGTCCGCCGCAGGGAACGAGTCCGACGTGGGCGGCGCGTAGCCTTGCGAGACAGGCGCCTGCGCGGCGAAGGGGTCACCGCCCGTCGAGAAGGGATCTCCGCCGCCCGACGAGAAGGGATCTCCGCCCGCGGAGTTCGCGAAGCCCGCGTTGGGCGCGGACGGCATCCGTGTGCCCTGCGGAGGGCCGAGCGGCGGGAGCGGACCGAGCGATCCACCCGAGGGCTGCGGAGGGCCGAGCGGCGGGATGGGCGCGAGCGGAGGTCCGTTCTGCGGCTGCGACGGACCGAGCGGCGGGAGCGGACCGAGCGCTCCACTCGAAGGCTGCGACGGACCGAGCGGCGGCATCGGGCCGAAGCCCTGGAGCGGCACCGCGGGCACGGCGGGCGACGAGGGCGAGTACGACGGCCCTCCCGCAGACGAAGGACCGAGGGGCGGCAATTGCCCCATCGGGCCCGGCGAAGACGGCGACGACGCAGGCGGAGGACCGAGGGGCGGCAGCGGTCCGAGCGGGCCGAGCGGAGACGACCCCTGCGCGCTCATCGGCGACGCGTTCATCGGCGGGGCGTTCATCGGCGACGCGCTGAGCGGAGGGTTGATCTGCGGCCCTCCGACGGGCTTGTTTCCCAGCGATCCGATCGCAGGGAGCGGGCCGAGCGAGGGCGGCGCGTTGGCGCCTCCCATCGGAGAGGGAGACATGGGCGAAGACCCCGAGCCGCCGAGCGAGCTGATCGGAGGCATCGGGCCGTAGCCCGCGGAGGGACCGCTCAGCGACGGAGGCGCCATGGGCGCGGGACCGGGCGCGCTCGCAGGCGCGCCGATGGGAGGCAACGGACCGAACACCGGAGGCCCGCTCTGCGCCGAGGCCGCAGGGGCAGCGGCCATGGGAGGCGCGAGCGGAGGCGGACCCATGATGGGCGGAGGTCCACCCGCGGGCGCGCCGATGGGCGCGATGCCAGGGCCCACGGGGCGAGCCATTCCGAGCTGAGGTGGTGCGCCAGGAGGGCCGCCGATCTTGGGGGGGCCGCCGACAGGTCCCGGTCCAGCGCCGGGCGCTCCGCCGCGCGCGCCGCCTCGCGGCTGGATCTCGCTACCGCAGCCGAGGCAGAACCGGATGTCGTCGGGATTATCCTTGCCGCACCGAGGACAACTGACTTTCACCAACGCCTCCGCCTTGTGTCTACCTTCACCTCCGAGGGGAACGCAATGCGCGTCGCGCACGACCTCGCTCGGGGCCGCACACTATCGCCGCTTTCGGCTCCTCCGGCAACGGTCTCCGCGCCCTCGGCCGGGCGGTGTCGCCGGTGCCCCCCCCCTCCTGCGCGATGCTTTTGCCTCGGGTCGCTCGCGCGTTGTAAGCAGTTGCCCCCCATGACAACGGACCTCTCTCGCCGGGCGCTCCTCTCGGCGTGCGTCGCGGCGGCCCTCACGTCGAAGGGCGTGGCGCGCGCGCAGAACAACCGCGCGGCGAGCACCTACCGCGGACGCAGCGAAGACGAGTGGCTCACCCTCATGGCCACGCGCCCCGCGCAGCGCATGGTGTCGCGCCACAGCAGCACCGCGGTGGTCTACTGCCTCGACCTCGGCGACGGGATCTTCACGGCCTTCAAAGCCGAGCGCCCGCGCCAGGAGACCTGGTGGCGCCACGAGATCGTGTCGTACCGCCTCGCGAAGCTCATCGGCATCGACGGCCGCGTGCCGCCCGTCGTGGGCAGGCGCGTGCCCGCGAGCATCTTCGGGCGCTACACCGCGAGCGATCGGCTCGTGGTGCAAGACGACCATCAGATCCGCGGGTCGGCGGCGGTGTGGGTGCCGGGGCTCCGCGGCGAGCAGCTCCACACGCCCGAGCGGCGGCGCGAGTGGACGGGCTGGATGCAGCCCGGCGCGACCATTCCCGCGGCCAGCATGGAGCGCGCGCGGCAGATCTCCGAGGTGCTGATCTTCGACTGGCTCATGGCGAACTTCGACCGCTGGAACTGCTGCAACATCCCCGTCGACGAGCGCTCCGAGCTCGTGGTGCGCGACAACGACGGCGGCTGGTCGCTGCCCATCATCAGCCACATCAACGCGCCCGACAACGTGCGGCGGCTCACGCGACGCGTCTGGGAGCGGCTCCACACGGCCACGGGCGCGGCGCTTCGAACGGAGGTCGAGCGCGATCCGTTGCGCACCGAGAACCTCCTCGGACGCGCCGAGTACGAGGCGTATGACCGACGGAGGGGGCGGCTCATCGCGCACGTCGACGCGCTCATCCGACGGTGGGGCGAAGCCGCCGTGCTGGCCTGGCCGTAGCAGCCTCGCGGAGCCTTTGCGGTAGACCTTCGCGCGCGTCGTATGCGAGCGTCGCCCGCCATGGAAGACCTCAAGATCGAAGACCTCACGGAGGGCGCCGGGGCCGAGGCCGCGGCGGGGCGCACGGTCGACGTGCACTACACGGGCTGGCTCACCGACGGCACGAAGTTCGACTCGTCGCTCGATCGCGGGAGGGTGTTCTCCTTCCCACTCGGCGCGGGTCGCGTGATCCAGGGGTGGGACCGCGGCGTGGCGGGGATGAAGGTCGGCGGGCGTCGCAAGCTCACGATCCCTCCGCACCTCGGCTACGGCTCGCGCGGCGCGGGCGGGCTCATTCCGCCGAACGCGACGCTCGTGTTCGAGGTCGAGCTCATCGCGGTGAAGTAGCTTCTTTTCAGCTCATCCGAGGAGCTCGAAGAGGTCATCGCGCGTGAGCGTCGCGGCGGGGTCGGCCCCGTCGAGCGCGGCCTCCGCGAGCGCGCGCTTCTTCGTCTGAAGCGACAAGATGCGCTCCTCGACGGTGTCTCTCGCCACGAGTCGGTACACGGTCACGGCGCGGCGCTGGCCGATGCGGTGCGCGCGGTCGGCGGCCTGATCTTCGACGGCGGGGGTCCACCACGGGTCGAGCATGAAGACGTGAGCGGCGGCCGTGAGGTTGAGCCCCGTGCCGCCCGCCTTGAGCGACACGAGCATCGCCGTGGGACCTCCCTCGGACTGGAACTCCTCGACGACGGCGCCGCGGTCTCGCGTCGACCCGTCGAGCCTCGTGAAGCTCACGCCCGCTTCCTCGAGGTGCGGCTCCACGCGGTCGAGGAGCGAGGTCCACTGCGAGAAGACCAGCGCGCGATGTCCCTCTGCCGCAGCGGTTTCGAGCGCGTCGACGAGACAGCTCACCTTCGACGATCCGTCGGCCCGCTGCCCCGGCACGAGCCCCGCGTGACACGCCGCCTGACGCAATCGCAGCAGCGCCTCGAGCGCCACGAGCGCGTTGCCACCGCCGCGCAGCGCCTCGACGACCTCGTCGCGCGTCGCGGCCCGCACGGCGTCGTAGACCGCGCGCTCGGAGTCATCGAGCTCGACGCGGAGCACCACCTCCGTCCGCGCGGGGAGCTCCGGCGCCACGTCGCGCTTGAGCCTTCGGAGCATGAACGGACGCACCCTCGCGCGGAGCCTCGCCGTCGCGTCGGGATCACCGCTCGCGACGGGCGACGCGTAGCGCTCGTCGAAGTCACCACGGCCCCCGAGGAGGCCGGGGTTGGTGAAATGAAAGAGGCTCCAGAGCTCTTCGAGTCGGTTCTCGACGGGCGTGCCCGAGAGCGCCACGCGGAACTCTCCGCGGAGCCCGTAGGCCGCGCGCGCGGTCTGGCTCGACGGGTTCTTGATGGCCTGCGCCTCGTCGATGACGACCGTGTCCCAGCGCTCCTTCGAGAGCGCCTCGGCGTCGAGTCGGAGCACCGCGTAGGTGGTGAGCGTCACGTCGGCGCGCGCATCGAAGCGCCGCCCCGGGCCGTGATAGACCCACACGCGCAGCGACGGGCGGAAGCGCTTGATCTCCGCCTCCCAGTTGTCGATCACGCTGCGCGGCGCGACCACGAGCGCGCGACCACGCAGCGCCGAGATGGTCTGGAGCGTCTTGCCGAGGCCCATGTCGTCGGCGAGGAGCGCGCCCATCTTCGCGTCGCGCAGAAAGCTCAGCCAGTCGACGCCCCTGCGCTGATACGCGCGCAGCGTGGCCGTGAGGTCGTCGGGCAGCGCCGCCGCGGGAACCGCTTCGAACCCTTCCGCGAGCGCGCGGAGCCCTTCGAGCCCCGGAGGCCGCGGACGCTCGAGCGCGTCGCACAGGTCACCGAGCGCGGGGAGCATCGCGCGCGCGACCTTGCCGTCACCGTCACGCGCCGCGAGGAGGTCCGCGACGCGGGCTCCGTGCTCGCGCAGCCACGACGCGGGAAGCGGCGCCCAGCGTCCATCGTCGAGCGGAACGACGTCGAGTCCCTCGCGCCAGGCCGTGAGCACCGCGGCCGCATCGGCTTTGGGGGCAGGCGTCTCATCGCCCTCCGCGCGCGGGAGTTCGAAGCTGAGGTCGAAGCCTCCGTCGGTGAGTTCGAAGCGCGGAGTGACCGCGGTGTCTTCGAAGAGCGACGACGCGATGTCTGCGTCCGCGCTCCACGTCCTCGCACGCGCGAGGAAGCGCCCCACGTCTTCGCCGCGCAGGTCGGTGCGCACGCCGGGGACGAGCCCGAGCTCATCGCGCAGCCTGTGAACGAGCGCCACTTCGGACTCGCGGTCTCGCACGTACACGGTTCCGCCGAGGTAGAGCGCGCGCGCGCCCTCGACGCGGAGGCTCACGGGATCGCCGTAGACGACCGTCGGCGTGACCGAGAGCAGGTGCGGCAGGAGCGCTGCGTTCATCGCGACGCGCGGCTTCACATCGCGTCGCACCGCGGGGAGCTTCGCGCGCACCTCGACGTCCACCTGCGCGCGCAGCGTCGGCAGCGTCTCGAGGACGAAGTCCGCAACGTCGCCCGCGCTCACCTTCTGCACGCGAGGGAGCGACGCCCACGACGATCCCGTGAGCCCGGTCGCGCCGAGGGGACGAACAATGTCACCGCACAGCGCGACGCCGGGCGCGATCTCCGAGGTCACCGCGGGGTCTCTCGCGATGCGCACGGAGAGTCCCTTCTCGCTCCCTTCGACGGAGACCTTGGGGAGCACGGGCTCCGTCGAGACCTTCACCGTTTGATCGTTCGCGCGGACATCCTCGCAGCGAGAGAGCGCGCCGAGGAGCGCGTCGAGGTCGTAGCGCGCGCGCGGGTCGATGAGCCGGTCGACGTCGGCGTCGGCGTCGCGCGTCGAGAGGGTGATCGTCGCGTCGGAGAGCGTCCCTGCGAGCTTCGTGGCGGCGCCGTCGGGGGCGACCGCGTAGCGCTCGACGACGAGTCCCTCACGGCCGCGCGTGAGCGCGTAGCGCAGCGTCGAGGCGACGGACTTCGCCGCGGGGAGCGCGACGCCTGATGTGAGAGATCCCTCGTACGCGACGGCGGCGGCGACGATGTGCGCGCAGGGGTCGGAGCCTCCGCAGTCACACGCCCACTCGCCCGACTCGGGGTAGAGCACGGCGGTCGGAGGCGTGGGCCAGTCGGCGAGTCGCACGGCGAGCACGATCTCGTCGTCGGACTCGCGGTCGAGCATCACGGCGCCGCTGCGGGCGAGCTCGGCGCCCGCGGTCCAGCGAGGTCCCATCGCGCGCTTGCGGAGCCTTGCGACGAGGGTCTTGAGCGAGTCGAGGTCGACGGCCATCGCGCGATGCTTGCACCCGCGGCGACGCAGACCGCAATGATGAAGCGCACGACCGCGACGCTTGATGCGCGCCGCGCCTCGACGCATCCTCGGCGCATGGGCTCCGTCGCACCGCGCCTCGTCGACATTCCTGACGAAGACCTCCCGTTGTCGAGCGACCCCACGCTCGACTGGTTTCACGCGCATTTCGAAGAGGTGCAGAAGTACAAGGGGCAGCGCATCGCCATCGATCCGGCGCGCGGCATCATCGCGGCGGGGACGTTGCGCGAGGTCTACGCGCAGTTGGAAGCCGCGGGGATCTCCCCCGACTCCGATGTCGTGATCCACACCGTGCTGTAGACGCGACGATGACGCTCAAGGTGAGGCTGACGCAGCAGCTCTACGCCGGTCCGCACCTCATCGGAGTCCCGGAGCTCACCGTGCGACTGCGACGGGCGAACAACATCGGACTGAAGCATCGCGCGCTCGTGGATACCGGCGCTGCGTTCACGCTCGCGACGATGGACGTCGCGAGGTCGATCGGCCTCGACGCCGACGCGGTGAGGCGCTCCACCGATCGCACCGTGTTGGCAGGCGCGAGCGGCGGAGCCTCGGAAGCGTGGGGCTGGAAGGTCGATCTGATTCTGGGCGGCGGTTCGTCCGCGGACCGTCTCACGCTCGACGACGCGTGGGTCTACTTCACCGGGTGGCCGCTCGCGGGGTACGACCTCCTCCTCGGCCATCACGACGTGTTCGAACGCCTCACGTTCAGCGTGCTCAATCACGCTCCGACGCCCGCGTTCGTTCTCCGCGCGCCCACGGCTCGCTGAACCCGCTCGAGAACCGCTACGTGGTCGAGCCGCCCGCGAACGACGCGTCGCCGTGGTCGCCCGCGCCCGAGGCCGTGTTCGACGGCGGCGTGGTCTTCGAAGCGCCCGCGGCGCGCGCCACGCGGTGCAGCACCATCGCGACGTCGGCGAGGCCCTCGAAGAAGCCGCGCTCGGTGTACGCGAGGTTGTGCCGCGCGCAGAGCTCCTTCGTGGCCGCGGTCACGCGCGCGAGGTTGTGCCTCGGCATGATCGGGAACACGTGGTGCTCGATCTGCCGCTCGAGGCCGCCGAAGAACCACGCGGTCCCCCACGGCGCGCGGACGTTCTGCGAGGCCACGCACTGGAGCTCGTAGAAGCCCGGCGCCTCGTCGCGGCGATAGATCGGACGCGCGTTGTGGCCCACGAGAAAGACCGTGCCCGTCATGACCCCCGAGGCGAGCTGCGCGGTCACATAGAACGCGATGCGGAGCCCCCACGAGGGGAGCAGCGCGAGCATGGCGAGCGTCCACGCGTGGTGCACCACGATGCACGCGAGTTCGAAGGCGCGGAGCCTCACGCGCGGGGCCTTGAGCGCCCAGAGCGCGCTCTGCGTCACCCAGTTGAGGCGCGCGAGCGAGATGATCGGCAGCGCCGTCACGGTCTGGATGCGCACGAGGAAGCGCGTGAAGCCGCCGATGTTCTCGAGGTCGCGCTCGGTGAAGGCCAGGAGCGGCATCGTGTCGATGTCGGTGTCGACGCCCATCACGTTGGGGAGCGCGTGATGCGTGTTGTGCTTGTGCCTCCACCAGTCGGCCGAGAAGCCCAGGAACACGCCGCCCACCGCCACCGAGACCGCGTCGCCCGTCGGGCGATCGGGGAAGACCGCGTGGTGAACGACGTCGTGCGCGAGCCATCCGCCCTGCTGCCACGCGAGCGCGAGCGAGAGGGCCGCGAAGGGCCACAGCGACGTCGACGCCGCGAGCATCGCCGCCGAGGCGCCGATGAGCCCGAGGATCACCAGTCCGCGCATGAGGAACCACGCCTTGCGACCGACGAAGAGACCCTCGTCGACGGAGCGCGCGCGCAGCGCTTCGAAGTCGCGCTCGACGTCGCTCGTAGCCGACGGATCGGGCGCCATCACGGGGGCGTTCTTCGCGCGGAGCCCCTTCAGCGCGCGCCGCGCGAGGGGGCCGTGAAACGCGGCGAAGACCGTGCTCGCGTCGCGCCCGAGGAAGAACCTCAAGAGGTCTCCGCCGGGGTGGTTCTTCGCCCAACGGGCGACGTCGTAGACCTCGCCGTCGATCTTCACGACGTCGTTGGCGGTGGGCTCGGGGCGTTCCTTGCGTGCCATGGAGGCGGCGGAGACTACAGGACACCGCGCCGCGAAATCATCCGTTTCTCCCCGCAGAATCTGCGGTCGAAGCGCCATTCGAAACGATTTCCGAGGGCGCGCCGCGCGGAGAATTGACCACCGTCAAGGACGGACGCTGCGGAGCGTCGGGTCCTCGTCGACGAAGCGACGGATCCACGCGTCGAAGCCCTGCGGTCGGATGGGCTGGAGCTGCACGACGTGAACGATCCCCGGCGCGATGAAGTACCGCGCCGCGGGCCACGTGCGGTCGGCGCGATCGGCGAGGCCCACGAGTCGCGCGCCGAAGTCCGTCGCCGTGAGGTTCATGAACGTGCTGATGATCGCGTCGTTCTGGAACGAGAGCACCGCGAAGCGGTTCGCGCTGTACTGCGTGCGGTAGTAGTCGACGAAGGCGTCGATGCTCGTCGCGCACGCGGGGCAGTCCGCGGGGATCTCGATGCCCCAGTTGCGGGACCACGTCGTCCATCGGTCGGCCGAGGGCTGGATGGGCGGCCCCGAGTCGTCGACCACGTCGACGCGCACGCGCGGAAACGCCCGCTGCACGCGCGGGAGGTTGAACGCCGCGCCGAAGCCGCCGGCGCTGTCGCCCGCGAGGTACACCCTGCGCGCGTCGGGGAACGTCGCCGCGACGCGCGGGAGGAAGAGCCCGAGGTTGCGCGCCCCCATGTGGTGCGTCTCGCGGGCGCCGAAGAAGTCGTACGTCGAGACGCGGTTGCCCACGTGCACGTCGCCCGTGCAATACGGCACGTACACCATGTTGAAATCGCGGAACGGATTGGCCGCCTCGCGTCGCATGAAGAGCATCGCGGGGCGCGCGGCGTCGGTGACGAACTCGAGGCGCCCGTAGCCCGTGGCCACGTAGAACGACGACGAGATGGGGCCCCAGCAGGTGATGCCGTCCCAGCACGCGCCGCCGCCCTGGAGGAACACCAGCACGTCGCGCGAGCCCGCGTGGGGGTTCACGCCGAAGCCCGTGGGGCGACCGTTGGCGCACGCGCTCCCGGGCACGTCGACCCACGTCCACTGGTCTGCGGGGGCGCGCACGGGCTCGGCGTCGACGGGCGGCGGGAGCGCGTCGCTCGGCGTCGCGTCGGGGGCCGCGTCGCGCGGGGCGACGGCGTCGACGGCGGGCTCGTCGAGGGCGCTGTCAGACGCGACGTCGAGGGCGAACGCGTCGGCGCTGTCGGCGGGCGCGGCGTCAGGGATCACGGCGCCGTCGGGCGCAGCGCCGCACGCGGTCACGGTGAGCATCACGGCGAAGGCGGCGGCTCTCATCGCGCGGGAGGCTACACCGGGCGCGCGACGGGCGACACACCCCGCGGTGCGATGTCATCCGCGACGCTGCGGCGTCGTCGAGGCGCGGAGCGCGTGGCGCGCGGCGAACTGCCACCGACGCGCGAAGGCGACGCGGAACTCGTCGCGGGTGCTGGTGCGCGGCGTCGCGAGCACTGCGGGGCACGCGAGGTCGTGGGGCATGGTGAAGGGCACCTCGTCGGGCGCGATGAGCCGCGCGTGTTCGGCGAGCACGTCGCGCCACGCGCGCAGGTACGCCTCGACGCGGGCCATGTCGTCGAGGAACTCGCCGGGCACGACCTCGATCTCCTGCTGGCGGTTGTCGCGCCCGCCGCTCGCGTCGAGGAGGCTGAGTTCGAACGCGGCCACGACGCCCGTCCAGTGGACGCGCACGCCGCCGCGGGAGGGACCGGGCGGCGGGGCGTCGTCGTTCCACGGCGTGTCGAGCGCGCGGAGGATCATGGACTCGGTCTTGAGGAGCGGAGGCTTCTCGGTGAGCACCGCGTGGACGCGATCGAGCCCTGCGCCCGCCACGCCCGGCGGGATCGCGAAGAAGCGCCCGAGGTGCTTGCGGTCGGAGAGCACGGCGGCGAAGTCGTCGCGCGTCGAGAGCCCCTTGCGCTTCAAGATCGCGGCGTGCACCCACCCCGCGCCGAGGTCGTCGGCGGTGAGCGCGGGCGCGTCGGGGAGCGCGCTCGTCGCGAGGTCTCGCAGGGCGCGCCGAAGGACGTCGCACCACGCCTTCACGAAGGCCTCGGCGCGGCACCGCTCGTCGAGCTGAGAGACCGGGACGAGGTTCGCCACGCAGCAGGTCTCGGTCGGTGACGCGGGGGTCGTGAGGCGCAGGCGCACGCCCACGAAGCGATCGTCGCACCACGCGGATTGAGGCCACGGAGGCGCGGCGCCCATCCCGTCGCGGAGCCACGGCGAGAGCGCGTAGCGCCCCTCGCGCATCGGGAGCTCGTCACGGAGCAGCGACGAGAGCCAGGCCTCGTGGGCTTCGCGGTCGGTGGTCATGGCGCGGTGAAGATCATCCCCGTCGGGCGATGCATCGGGAGCGTCGAGGGTATCACCGCGCGCGAAGGCACTTCCAGCCGCGAACGCGCGCGAGGAAAGGGATACGATCGCCGCCCTCTCATGCGCGTACCTTACGGCCTCACGGTCTGCGCGGCGCTCGTCGCCACGGCGCTCTCACCGCTCGCGGCGGAGGCCAACGGGCGCTTCCCCTCTTCGAACTACTTCGTGGCGGGCCCCGGGCCCGAGAGCCGCGTGCTCGCGCTGCGCGCCACCTTCGGCGTCATCACCAGCTACGACGGCGGTCGCACGTGGTCGTGGGTCTGCGAGGAGGCCCTCAACGCCGTCGGGACCTTCGACGCCTCGATGTCCATCGGCTTCGACGGCACCATCGTGGTGGGCTCCCCGAGCGGGATCACCGTGTCTCGCAGCGAGTGCACGTGGACCCCGCCGCGCGGCGACCCCATGCGCCCCATCGTCGACATTTCGAACGACGCCACGGGGCGCTACATGGTGACCGCCATCGGCCCCAACGGCGTCGACGACACCCTGATGCTCTCCGACGACGGCGGCGCGAGCTGGACCGCCGGTGCCCGCATCCCGGGCTTCTTCACCGAGACCGTCGAGATCGCGCCCTCGGACCCCTCGCGCATCTACGTGGCGGGCTTCATCCGCGGGGGAATCCCCGTGCTCCTGCGCTCCGACGACGGGGGCATGACGACCTCCGAGGTGTCGCGCGACACGGCCTTCGGCGGCGGCACGAGCGCCTTCGTCTCGGGCGTCGACCCGATCAACCCCGACGTGGTCTACGTCCGCTCGGGCGACGGCTTCGGCACGATCCTGCTGCGCTCTGACAACGGCGGTCGCACGTTCCGCGAGATCGCGCGCACGGCCGACCAGATGGCGGGCTTCGCGCTCTCCGACGACGGCGGAACCGTCTGGATCGCAAGCGCCGACCGCACCGAGGGAATCCGTCGCTCCGTGCGCGGCGGACCCTTCACCCGCATCGCGCCCACGGTCACCGCGCGGTGCCTCCGCCAGCACGCGGGCGTGCTCTACGTGTGCACCGACGAGGTCGCCGACGGGTACCTCCTGGGGAGCTCCATCGACGGCGGCGATCACATCGAGCCGCTGATGTCGGGTCGCCTCCTCGCGGGCCCGTCTCCCGCGTGCTCCGCGTCGACGCAGGTGGGCATGGTGTGCAGCTCCCTCTGGCCCATGCAGCGCGTCCCGCTCGCGTCCATCGACGCGGGCGCGCCGCCGGTGCTCGTCCCCCGCGACGCCGCCGTGATCGACCTCGGCGCGCGCACCGACACGAGCGCCGACGCGGTCACCGACACGCCGTCGGATACGCGCTCTGACGTGGCGAGCGACGCAGCGAGTGACATCGTGAGCGACGCAGCGAGCGACATCGTGAGCGACGCAGCGAGCGACATCGCGAGCGACGCAGCGAGCGACATCACGAGCGACACCGGGCGAGACGCCGTGAGCGACATCGCGAGCGACGTGTCGGCTGACGTTGCGAGCGATGTGCTGAGCGACACGGTGAGCGACGCCGCGGGGGATGTCGCGCGTGACGTGGTGAGCGACACCGTGAGCGACACGGCGCGCGACGTTGCTGCCGACGCGGGACCCGCGACGCCACCGGGTGACTGCGGCTGCCGCGCGCAACGCAGCGACCGCGGCGGCGCGTGGGCGCTCGCGATGGTCGCGCTCGGGCTGCTCAGGCGGCGACGCGCACGCTGCGGTGTTCATCGGGGCCGGTAGGGCGAGCGCATCTAAACCGCCTTGATATCGAGGGTGAGTAGCCTCACGAGGTACGCGTCATCGCACGCCGCCCGCGTGACTCGGAGTGGTAGCCCGCCGTGGGCGTCGGGGATCGCGAGGTGGAGGTTGAGCGCGACACGTCGCACGAACGCGAGGTTGGTGGCGCTCGTCGTGTTGCGGATCAAGGAGTGGTCCTCGCCGAAGCAGACGTCGAGGCGCCAATGCTGCTCGTTCTCGGTGCTCCAGCGGCGGCGGATACGATGCGCCAGCGTCTTCGCCTTCCGTCGCAGGTCCGTCACGAAATAGTGTGTCGTTCGCAACACCTCGCCCTTCTGCCTGCGCTCCCGATCGACCCGCACGATCGTGCCCAGGTCGGCCCACGCTCCCTTCGAGTGATGCCAGCCCGACGCGGGCATCGCCCACACCGTCCGAGTCTCATCCCGACCGTGCGCCTGATCGTGCTCGACGAAGCAGGAGACCTCCAACCCATGGAAGTTGAGCCGCTCTACCTCCGCGAAGCGCTCTCGCACGAAGTCGTACAGAGAGCGCCCGTTGCGCTTGAGCGTGATCAGGTAGTGCGCGCCCTTCGCACGAATAGCCCTAGCAACTCCGTCGCCGCGGCAGCCGATGGCGTCCACGGTGACGGTCGCGCCCTTCAACTCGAACAGCGTCAGCAGCTCCTTGATCTGCAACGGCTCGGTGGCCGCGCGCGCGGTTGGGACGGCGGCGAGCACCATCCGTTGCTCGGCCGCCCACGCCGAGACCATGTGGACAATGGGCTGCGACTGACATCCGCTGAGTTCAGGGCCCGTGCTCCCTTGCTGGGACTTGCCGTCGATCGCGATCAAGCTGCCCGGCTTCAGGCGTGCGACGCCAGCGGTCCAATGCGCGAAGCACTCCGCGAAGACCTTGCGGTCGAGGCGCTCGAAGACACGTCTGAGGGTGTCGGCGGAGGGGACTCCGCCGGTCAGATCGAGGAATCTGGCGAGCAGGTCGAACTTGCCCAGCGCGAACACCACCATTGCATCCCAGCCCTGCATCCCAGCCAGCGTGGCGGCGAGCACGATCACCAGGATGTTGATCAACGGGTGCCGACGCGTGCGCGCGATTCGAGGGTCGCGCAGCTCCGCGAAACTGATCGAGACCCGCGGCCGCGCGAGAGAGGAGTGGGTTCGCATCCCATGCACTGGCACGCGAAGGTCTACACCTCAAGCGGTTTAGATGCGCTCGCCCTATCGGG
>JBPOHC010001055.1:0-11341 GCA_052035985.1 Myxococcota bacterium
ATTCGAAAACGGACCCGCGCCGCGGACGACTGTGTGGTCGGCGTGACGGCTGCTGCTCCGGCATCACGCGTCTCCTCGGGCAACGCCACGGTGGAAGGTCGCGTGACCTCGTGCGGCGGCGCGGTGATCGCGGTCGTCGCCGCGTCGCTCGCCGAGCGTGCCGAAGGCACGGCCACCGACCGGCTTGAGAGGAACGATGCTCCGGCCGCGATGGCGAGGACGAGCGTCGCGCCGATGATGCCGACGCGTACCCAGACGGATTTCGGCGCGGAGTTGCGTCGCTCGTGGGTCGTGCCTCGCAGCGTCGGAGGCGTCTGTCCCTGCGGGGACGCCGCGAAGGACACGCCGTCCGCTGCGAGAGAGCGTCTGTGCGCGCCGGGCAACGTTCCACGCAATGCGTCCAGAAACGATCGCGCATCGGGGAAACGTTCTGCGGGCCGGAACGCGAGGGCGCGAGCGAGCACGGGCTCCCACGCGCCGACGTCGACGCCGCGCGCGCGGGGCGTCGGGCGCTGCGGCGCGAGCGCAGCGGCGTAGAGTTCGGCGACGTCGGCGCCGGCGAAGGGCGCGACCCCGGTGAGCACCTCGACGACGATCAGGGCGAGCGCGTGCACGTCCGTCCACGGCCCTGTTCGCATCGCGGTGAGCTGCTCGGGGGCCGCGTACGGCAGCGAGAACGCCTGCATCGCCGCGTTCGTCGCCGTGTGACCCGACGAGGTCCGCTCCTCGCGGCCCATGACCTTGGCGATGCCGAAGTCGAGGACGCGCAGCGACGTGTCGCCCCGACGCGAGCGCACGAGCATCATGTTCGCGGGCTTCAGGTCTCGGTGGACGACGCCCTCCTCGTGGGCGTAGGCGATCGCCTCGAAGACGGGCTCTAGCAGTTGCATCGCGTGGATCGGGTCGACCCCGCTCCCGGCGCCTCGCGCCGCGATGTGATCCTCGAGCGAAGTGCCCTCGATCCACTCCAGCACCATCCACGGTGCCGTCCCGCCGAGCGGCATCGCGCCGACCCCGAAGTCGAGCACGCGGACGATCGCCGGGTGATCGAGTGCGGCGATCAGCCGAGCCTCCTGGGTGAATGTGTCGAGGAAGGGGCTCCGCAGCCGGGCGTCCAGGCCCGCGGGAGTCTTGAGCACCTTGATCGCGACGGGCCTTTGCAGGCCGCAGTGCGTCGCACGGTAGACGACGCCGAAGCCGCCCTCGGCCACGACTCGCTCGACATCGTATTTGCCGTCGAGCGACGCCCCCTCGAGCCCGAATGCGTCCGAGGGCGCCGTCATCGATCGGCCCCGATCTCGATGAATGTGGTCGCGGTCCGCGGCTCCGTATTCTGGCCCATCACGACGCCATTCACCAACTGATGGAGATGGTACACATTCCATTGGTCTATCGCAACGGCGGCGCGGCCGTGGCTTGACTCCCCGCGATGGCACGCGGGAAGAGCTTCGGAGCGCGGCTCGGCGCGAGGGTTCGAGCCCGCCGGATCGCCCTCGGCTGGAGTCAGGCGCAACTCGCGGAGCGCGTGGACATGACGCCGAACTACGTGGGCATCATCGAACGCGGTACGAAGCTCCCGACGCTCATCACGCTCGCCGCGCTCGCCAAGGCGCTGGGCATCTCGCCCGCTGAGCTGATCGCCGAGCCGCGCTCGCCCGACGCGTGGATCGACGACATGACCACCGTCGCAGTGACGATCCCGGAGCGGCGTCGCGCCCTCGCGCTGGCGCTGTTGCGCACGCTCGCCGATCCATCGGCGGACTGACCTTCTGCCGGACGCCTCGATCAAGCCCGCCTGACCAGAGCGGCGCCATCGGTCCGACGGGCTGTCCGTGTGCGTGGTCGTCGGGCCGCGTCGCTCAGCGTTCTTCGACTCCGGCCGCCCCGTCTCCGTGCCTCGCGTTGAGCCTCTCGTTCCCACTCGTCTCCTCCTCCACGCCGGTCGAGCGGACCGTAACACAATTTATAGCATAGTGTTTATGGGTTCCATTCGACGGCTACGCCCCCGCCATGACCAGACGCGGGGCACCGGAGCGAGAGGCCGCGGGACCGACCTATCAGGCGGCCCTGACGCGCGTCGCCACGAACCTCCGGCGCCTCCGCGCCGCGCGTGGGTGGACGCAGGAGGAGACCGCCCGTCGGTGCGCAGACATGGCGCCCCAGTACCTTCAACTGGTCGAACGCGAAGGAGCCAACCTCACGCTCTCGACCCTCGCCCGACTGGCGGACGGGTTCGGCATCGACATCGGCGATCTTCTCCTCGTCGGCGAGCCGCTTCCTCCGCGCGCCGTGGGTCGGCCCCGCAAACGAGATCAGGAAGCGACCGCGCCCGACGAGCCGCCCGCGCCCCCAGGCAGCGCCGAGGATGGGCCTCCATCAGGAGTGTCGGCGGCGCGCTCCCCGTGATCCTTCCGTGGTGCTGCCGTGGCGTCACGCCCGAGCCCCACACGCGGGGCAGGAGCGTGAACGTCGACCTGCGCGAGCACGGCGAGTTGCTCGCCGCGGGCTGATGCATTTTCTGGCGATGCATCTTCCGAAGCCCCGCCGAAGTGCTGCGATCGAGTCGCAGAAGAGCGATCGCGCCCCCCCGAGAATCGAGGAATTCACCCTATTTGAAAGGGTGTTGTGGAAGTTGGTCGCCGTCCGTTTGTGAGCCCGCGATGCATTTCTCTCCGGCTGGGAGAAGTGCATCGGCTGATCCTCGCGGGAACTGCATCGGCATTTATTTGCGCCTCTTCCCCGAGAAAGTGGATCACCGCCGAAAACGGCAAGCGCACGCCGTTATTTAGGAAAGTAGGCGGGAAGTAGGGACAGGGAGACGAGGGGCTCCCGGGGACGGTGCTGTGAGCTCGCCGACGCGGCCTCTGGCTCCGTGCGCGGCGGCCGTCGCGGGTGGGTGACGGTCTTCGCCGTGGGTGTCGCCGCGGAACTCTGATCCTGCCCGAAGCGCGCCGATCGCCTGGACGGGCCCGCCGCCGCTGTCGATCGCGTCGAGACGCCCCTCCGGGGGAGCGCCGATGGCGGGCGATGGCCTCTCGACGCTGGCGCCGCCATGCGAGGTTGCGGCACCCGTCGTAGCAGTAGCGCTCGCCTCGAAAGCACGCGCGGCACATGTGAAAGAGCGCGCCGCAATCGCCGCAGCGCAGCTCGAGCCGGGTCTCCATGGGCGTCCACCGACGAACGCCACGGGGGCGCATTGACGCCGACAACGCGAGGCGCGATACCCGCGTCGTCGGGCGTCCAACTCCGACACAGGGGACGACGGGGTGGCCGCCCGGCGACGACGGTCTCGTGCGCGGCGACGAGGGTCACCCAGGGGAGCGCGTTCTCCTCGGCGAGCGCGGCATAGGGCGCAGCCCACGACGCGGGCGGAGCGGGAACCTCCATCGGAAGCCCGTGGGTCGCGCGGAACGTGAAGGTCGTCTCCAGTGCGACGCGGAGCTCGCGCGCAGCGAAGCGCCGAGTGCTTGCGAGCAGCGCGAGGTCAGGCAGGTCGCGCACTCGTGAGTTCTCGCGTCCGGGCCGCGCCGGGCGCGTGTAGGCGTGGAGCTTCTCGGCGACGTGGGTCTCCACGGCGTACGCCGCGATGCGCGCGGGCTCGACTCCCACGAAGTCGAGGAAGTCCTCACCAACGAGCCCGTCGGGGACGCCGTGCATCGGGTCGCCCATCCCCACGTCGACGCCGAAGCGCGAGCCATAGATCTGCCCCGCGAGGGTCGCCGCGACTCGGAACCGCCGGCCTTCGTAGACAGCGTCCTCGATCTCGTGGTGCGTCGGGTCGGGCTCGACGGCGAACGCGAGGTGGTCCCCGAGCGCGAGCGCGCAGGCTTCCTGGAGCCGCGCGAGCACCGTGCCGGGATCGCCCGACGCGCGCAGGTCGATGTCCTTCGTGCTGCGTGCGTTCGAAAGGCGAAGCTCCAGCGCGAGGCCACCTTTCAACGTCGCGGCGTGGCCGAGCACCCGCGCGACACGAGCGAGGAGACGCTCCATCACGAAGCGCTGCCGCACGCGGTTGACGAGCACTCCGCGTTGCGCGGCGCGCTTCTTCAGCCGGTCTTCGAGGGCGACCTTGAAGGCCGCAGGGGTTCTGTAGATCTTGAGCTCGGTCATGCTGCGCTCCGGCGCCGCGCGCGATGGAGCTGATTCGCGACGGAGGCGGTGATGAGCTTTCGCCTGCGCGCCTGGGTGATCGCCCGCTCGGTCCACGACGGGTCGACGTGGGCCTCGATGCAGTCGGCGAGGGTGCGGGCGGGCGTCGTGATCGGTGGAGTCGGCACGAGACACGGTTCGCAATCTTGTGAGCGTGACTTCACAAACTACAAACCGCGCCCGGCGTGTCATTCGAGCGGCGCGCGGACGAGTTCCTCCAGCGCGCGGGTCGTGTCCTCGGGCGACGCGCTCATCGGGGCCGCGACGATCGCGAGCTCCACGCGACGGTGCCCAGCGGGGACGCGCGCGCGAGTCACGACCTGCCCGCGCTCTACGAGCGACCGGAACGCGTCGTCGGACATCGGGTACACGAGGCACGTCACCACGCGTGAGGCTTCGAAGAGCGTCGAGTAGGCCAGCGCCTGGTGCACGTCGGCGCGGTGTCGCTCCCGAACGAGCTCGGTGACGCGCGCCCACCCGTCGCGATCGATCTGCTCGGCGTGGCGCTTGTACTTCGCGTCGAGCACCAGCACGGTGTCGTCGCGCTCAAGCACCACGTCAGGCACTAGCGATCGCAGCGACCCCGCGTGAGAGGGATGCCACACCAGCGACGCGCGAGTCTCGCCGCGGCGCCCGACGCGCAACCGGGAGCCCGTCGCGCGCGCCACCCGCTCGGCCAGGGTCTCCACCCAGGCCTCGAAGAAGACCTCCATGTCGAGCATCCACGCGAGGCCTTCGAGGTCGCTCAGGCCCGCGAGACCGCGCTCGTCCGTCGTCCACTCGATGGCCTGGAGCCCCTCGCGATAGGCTGCGCTCGACATCGGGCGGCGCTTCCATGCGGCGAAGGTGGCGCCGCGCGCCGGCCGCGGCGGGGTACCTCTCACGCGCGCCAGGAGCTCGTCGCAGCGCGCGAGGAGCGGCAACACCACGGCCCCCGCAGCGCGCTGCGAGAGCAGGGCCTCCCGCTGCGCGCGGAGCGTTGCGTGGATCGCGGCGCGGAGGTCCTCGTCGTCACGCAGATCGGGGAAGGTGCAGGGCACGTCCGTCGCGCGCCCGGCAGCGATGCGCTCGTTGGCGTAGCGCTCCCAGCGCACGGCGCCTCGCGGCGCGGAGAGGTCGGCCTCGGTCACCGTGAACCTCCGCGCGAGCCGATCGAGCAAGGCCTGCACGCGCGCCAGCACCACCGACGACATCACCCACCTGGGAACGTGCCGCTCGGATTGAGGCAGCTCGTGCAACGGCAGGAGCCGCGGGACGACTCGAAACCCCGTCGTCGCGAGCACGGCTTTGGCGGCGCCCAAATTGGGATCCATTTTCGGCGGGATGACGGGACCCTCCTGATGTTGCAGGGGGGTGGGTCCGCCGCAAGGTGGCGGCGGGATCGTGACCCACGCGCGGTCGTTGGCTGTGGGCGCAGATCCGCCCCGCGGCGACGGCCGCCGGGAGATTGCTGGAGGGATGCGATGGCGGGGAGACGCGAGCGTCGCGCGACGGGTCTACGGATCGGCGGTCGAGTCGTCGGGTGACGAGCCGCCGCGTTCGCGGGCGCGTTCGTGGGCGACGTGCTGGCGGTAGCTGGGGCCGTCGATGTCGATCCTCACGGCGCGCATGGCCAGGCGATCGAGCAGGGCCGCCGCGACGGTCGCGTCGCCGAGGTATCGACCCCAGGCGCTGAGCTTGATGTTCGAGGTGATCGCCGTCGCCGTCTTGGTGTGCCGCTGGTCGATCAGGTTGTACAGCGTGTGCGCGGCGGTCGGCTCGTCGTCGCGCTTGCGCACCTGACCCAGGCCGACGTCGTCGATGATCAGGAGCGCGGGGGCGCACCATCGCTTGAGCCGCGTCGCGTACGTCCCGTCGCCGAGGCCCGCGTACAGATCGTCGAGCAGATCGACGCAGCGCGCGTAGCGCACCGTGATCTGCTGCTGGCACGCGCGCACGCCGAAGGCCATGAGCAGGTGGCTCTTGCCCGTGCCGCTCTTGCCCGTGAGGATCAGGTCCTCGGCGCGGCGCACGAAGTCCAGGCGCGCGAGCTCCATCACCGCCGACTTGTCGAGCTTCGGTTGGAACAACCAGTCGAAGTTCTCCAGGGTCTTGAGCGCGGGCAGGTGGCTCTGCGCGAGGCGACGCTCGATCCGCCGCTCGAGCTTCACCGCCGCCTGCTCGCTGAAGATCCGTTCGAGCAGCGCGCTCGCGGCGGGTCGCTCCTTGGTCGCCCAGGCGAGGTGCTCGTCCAGGTGCTCCGCGACGTGCGTCAGCCCGAGGAGGGTCAGGTGTCGTCGGATTCGTTCGAGGATGTCGTCGGGGGGCGTGTCGGGTTTTCGGGGCATGGTTCTTCCTTCGGAAGGGGCGGCGGCACGACCGGCAATCGGTCGTACTCGCCCAGGTCACGGGGGCGGGTCTCGGCGTGACCGAGTCGCTGCTCGATGCGCGCGGCGCTGTCCTGCGCGACGTACTCGGCGAGCGTGCGCGGCGCGGCGCGGGCGGCGAGGATGCGCTCGACGGCGCCCGTCTCGTACGCGCCGAAGCTGTGCGCATGGCGCAACGCCGACGCGAGATCGTCGGTCGTGTACCGCTCCCGCAGGAGCAGGATTCGCCGGGCGTGGAAGCCGCACAGGCGCGCTCCGAGGCGCGCGAGTCCCGCGAAGAATTCGGTGGCTCCCTCGCCGAGGTCCGCGAAGGTCGCGCGCAGTTGATCGAGGTCCACGCCGGGTCGGGTCGGCGTGCGATGGACGCCGGGCGGGCGGATGTCCCTGCTCGTGCTGCCGTCGCGTGGCGCGAGCTCGTGGCGCACCAGGAGCCGCAGGTCGGTGGCGTAGACGAAGAGCTCGTGTTGCGTCACGCGCACGGGCAACAGGTCGTAGATCGCCTCGTACGGGACCGCGTAGCGGTCCCCGGCCCACGCGACGAAGCCGTCGATGGAGCACACCCGATAGACCACCCGCGCGGTGTCGTACGGATGACGCGGCAGCGGCTGCAGCGACGGCGCCTCCGCGAGGAACAGATCCATCGTCGGATGACGACGCACGCGATCGACGCGGACGTCGGAGATCTGGTCCTGCCAGGCGAGGAGCTGCGCGCGCATGTCCGCGAGGTCGCGAAACGAGCGCCCGTTGAGGAACGATCGTTCGAGCGTCCAGAAGCTCCGCTCGACGCGAGGTTTGTCGTTGGGTTTTCGAGGCCGACACGCCACGGGCCGGAAGCCGTAGTGCGTGGCGAAGGCCAGGAAGCGTGGGTTGTAGATCGGTTGATGCCCCTCCCACCCGAGCACGACGGCCTTCTGGCAGTCGTACTTGCACTGCTCGGCGAGGCCGCCGAAGCGCGTGAAGGACGCGACGTGTCCGTCCATCAACGCGAAGAGATCGGAGCGCTCGTAGATCACGAAGCTCTTCCGCGTGCTGTGCGTGAGCACGTAGCTGAAGACCTGCACCGTGGCGCGGGGCGCGTGGGTGAAGTCCATCGTGTGCGGCGTCCAATCGCTCTCGGCCATCACGCCCGGTCCATGCACCGGCGTCTGGAGGCTGGGCTCGGGCTTCGTGTCGGGCCGCACGCGACGGACGTGCTCCTTGATGGCCGTGTAGGCCCCCTCGTAGCCCGCGGCGCGTAGCTCCTCGAAGACGCGCTGGGCGGTGATGTCGGGGTACTGCGCGAGCAGCGACAGGACGCGCGGCTCGAAGGCCGTCACGAGGGTGTCGCGCGGCGCACGGGTGGGCGGCGACGGCAGCGCGCTGGGCGGAGTCTCCTGGCCCTTGGCGTGCTGCTTGAGGATCTTGCGCGCGGTGTTGCGACTGATCTTGAGCGCGCGCGCCATCGCGCGGTCGGTCATGCCCTGTCGGTGGTAGGTCAGGATCAGGTGGACCAGCTCCTCGCGGCTATTCCAGAGCGGCATCGCGAAGGTCCTTTCCGGCGAGGGTCCACCCCAGGGTGCGTACGAGCGGCGAGAGCACCGCGTGGAGCGCCGCGAGGGACTCGCGCAGCGGCGCGGCCACACGCGGATCGAAGGCGTCGAGTGGGCGCTCGCGCAGACGCACCTGAAGGCGTGTCGCGGCGCGGGTCGTGATCTCGATGTCGCTCAGCAGCCACTCGGCTGGGGTCTTGTCGCGGCGCGGGGCGGCCACCGGTCGCAGCAGCAGCTCGGGTCGCTCGAGCGCGTCGTGAAGCCACTGCGCCCGCGCCGCGACGTCCGGCAGCCCGAGTACGGTCTCCACGAGGCGCAGCGTCTGGCCCGTGGTCAACCCGCGCTGCGTCACGAGCCGGCCCGCGTCGCCCTGGTTGTCACGTGACAACCGCGCGATCTCCGCCGCCGAGCGGGCGGCCATGAGCCCCAGGCGCACGTCGGCCTGGATCTCGTCGGTCAGCCCTTCGGCGAGCAGGAGGCGCCGACAGACCCAGCTCTTGTGGCGACCGAGCAGCATGCCGATCTCGTGCTGTTTGAGCCCGTGCTCACGGGCGAGCGAGCGACACAGCCACGCCTGCTCCAGGTCCGTCAGTCCGTGGCCCTCGTTGAGGGTCGCGATCGCGGTCAGGGCGGCGACGGCGTCGCCCGCGAGGGTCTGCACGCGCAGGGCGGTCCATCCCATCGTGCGCGCGGCGCGAAGGCGTTTGAAGCCATCGACGAGCTCGCGTCGGCCGTCAGACTCGGTGAACACCACCAGCGCCGTGAGCTGACCGTGACGCTGGAGCGACTGCGTGATGGCGCGCTGGTGCTCCTGCGTGGCCAGACGCAGCGGGCCGAAGTGCTCGCCGAGCGCGGCGACGGGAACGAGGGGCTCGTCGGGAGTCATCGCCGCGGACGTTGCGCGCAACGGCCCTCACGACGCGATGCTCCTGCGTGACCGTGTCTCAGGTTTCCTCACGAATCACCTTTGAATCCAGGTGTTTTCGTGGGGAGGGTGGTGCGTGACAGGGGCGCGGCCGAGGCCGGTCGTGTCTCACCAGACCGCGTCGAAGCCCCGGTGATTCCTGCGAGAAGTCGCGCGAGGGTGGCGCGTGACCGAGCGGATTCCCTGTCCCAGAATTCGAGCACTTTCGCCGGCATTTGAAGGGGATCGGAGAGGGAGGCTGGCGCGTGACGGGGCGTCACGGGCGGGCCTGTCACGGGGGCCTTGCGCTGAGCGCGCCAGTCCCGTTGCCGTCGCTGGTCGTCCTCGCGGAACCCGAGGAGGTCCGCTGCGCGGCGCACGCGAGCGAGCGCGCGATCCCGTGTCTTGCGGCAGGCGGCGCTACAGACCCGCTGCGTGAGCAACGCCGAGGACGCCGGTTGAAACCACGCCCGGCACTCGGTGCAGCGATGTCGAGGAAGGCCGCCGTCGCTCATCCATCGGAGCTACTCCCCGCCACCGCGACGCGACCCTCGCGCGGGTCGAACCGGGTGGGTCACGATCCCGCCGCGTCCCGGCGGCCCCGCGGCGGATCCAGTGGGTCACGATCCCGCCGCGAAGTGGATCCCATCTGGAGCGCCGCTGAAGGCACGGCGCCGAGCGACGGCCACTCGAAGCGAGGCTCGATCACGAGTCCGAAATCAGGCCGCCCCGTGAGCGGTGACACCAACGGAAACGCGCCGACACGCGAGGACGTGTGGAGCTCGATGACCGAGGCTCCGCCGCGACGTCGCACGCTCGCGTCGACGCCGAAGTCACGCAAGATGCCGCGGTTGGCGTCGAGGAGACCCACGGCGCGCGCCTCGGCCGCGACGGAGGGATCGCGGCCCTGCCCTCCGAGCCACGCGAGCGCGTCGACGCAGACCTCGGACGAGTCGGGCGCGCGCTGACAGCCCCGCGGCATCGACGATGCGGCCGCGCGCGTGGGCCACGCAGGCCCCTTCGGTTTCGTCGGCGAGCGCCCCATCGGCTACGCGCCCGCGCAGGCCTCGACCCAGTCGAGGTACGCGCGGACCTCGTCGGCGAAGCCTCCTACGTAGCCCTGGGCGAGGTACTCGCGCAGCAGCGGGGCGAGTTCGCTCCTGAGCTTTCGCGCCGCCGCGTTGTCGTCGCCGAGAAAGTACGCGTGGCCGGGCATGAGCGCGAAGGCATCGTCGCTCGCGTGATCGAGAAAGGTCGAGAACAACCGCTCGAATGCGCTTCGGAGAAGAGGTCCCGCGCTCGCCTGCACCACCGACGCGGAGGGCCACATGGACACGAAGGCGAAGCGGCGCCGCACGGCCACGTCGAGGATCGCGATGCTCCGATCGGCGCTGTTCATCGTGCCGAGCACGTGGAGGTTCGGAGGGAGTCGGAGCGTTCTTCCGAAGGGCGCGCCGAAGTCGTGCGCGAGGGTCACGACGCGATCGGGCGAGTCGGGTTCGAAGAGGTAGATGGCCTCGCCGAGCACCTTCGAGAGGTCGGCGCGGTTGATCTCGTCGATGTGCAAGAGGTACTGCCGCGTCGGGTCGGCGAGCGCAGCGGCGGCGGCGCGCTGGAGGTGTCCCGGCGTCGCGACGAAGCGCAGGCCGAGCTCTCCGCTGTCGCTGCGTGGCGCGAGGCCTCCCACAAAGCTCTCGTAGGTCGTGCCCGGGTGAAACTGGATCGAGGTCCCGTTCTCGCCGTAGCGGTCTCGCAGGAGGCCGTCGGCGAGGCGCGTCTTGCCGACGCCCGGAGGCCCCTCGACGATGACGAAGCGCCGCTGCGTCAGGAGCGCGTAGACGTCGTCGCTCGTGGCCGAGACGAAGGCGTTCGCGAGCCACGCGGAGCGCAGCTCGTCCCTCGATTTCTTGTGCGCAGAGAGGGGCTCGAGGTCGCGCTCTTCGAAGAACAGATCGGCGCACGAGACGAACGCGTCGCGCGTAAGGGCGTCGCGCTCGACGCTCCTCGGCGTCGGCGGGACGAAGGCTCCGTAGATCTCACGGCCGTATTTGCCGACCGCGTTGGGGTACTCCGAGAGGAGCTTGCGCGTGGCATTGGGGAGCTCCTGATCGACGCGCACGGGATCACGCTTGGACCACGCGCAGAGGTCTTTCGCGCGGCCGTTGAGCCAGCGCGCGATGGCGGCGACCTTGCGCGCGTGCCCCTGGCGACCGAGCACCTGCTCATCGGGCGAGAGGCCGTGAGTGCCGGTCACCATCGACACGAGAGCGGGGGCGTTCTTCCGAGGAAAGAGCACGACGCTCATGCCTCCGTACGGCCCCGACTTGGGCTGACCCGGCGCGATGAGCGCGGCGTAGGGCGCGGCGTCGTCGCTCGTGTCTCCGTTCACCCGG
>JBPOHC010000291.1:0-4016 GCA_052035985.1 Myxococcota bacterium
CTGTGCCACGGCGAGCCAGATACGCTTGTTTGAAGGTGTTCGCGCGACCCGCGCGTCGCTCAGGGCGCGATCACGTTCGCGAGGGGAGCGCCCGCGCGCCAGCGGTCCACGTTGTCGGCGAAGGCCGCCGCGAAGCGCAGGGGCCAGTCGTCGACGTTGTCCGAGCAGTGCGGCGTGAGGAGCACCTCGTCCATCGTCCAGAGCGGGCTCTCGGCGGGGAGCGGCTCGCGCTCGAAGACGTCGAGGTACGCCGCGCCGACGGTGCCCGCGCGCAACGCTTCGACGAGCGCCGACTCGTCGACCACGGCGCCGCGTGACGTGTTCACGAAGGTCGCGCCGCGCTTCATCACTGCGAAGGCCCGCGCGTCGAAGAGCTTCGCGGTCTCGTCCGTCGCGCGAACGTGAACGCTCACGATGTCGGCTCGCGCGAGCTGCGCGTGGAGCGCATCGGGCGGGAACATCTCGTCGACCGCGGGATGCGCGACAGCGCCGCGACGGATTCCAACGACGTGTAGACCGAGGGCGCGCGCGAGTGTTGCGAGCTCGCCGCCGATCGCGCCGACGCCGACGATGAGCAAGGTCGGACCGGCGAGGGGACGCAAGCGCGCGGGGCTCCACACGCACGCGCGCTGTCGGTCGCGGTGCGCGAGGAGCCCGCGGTTGAGCGTGAGCACCGCCGCGATCACGGTCTCTGCGAGCACGCGCGCGAGCACGCCGTGGCAGTTGGTGACCGTGACGCGCCGGGCGTCCCAGGGCGCGAAGTGCTCGTAGCCCGAGCCGCCGATCTGCACCCAGCGCACCGTGGGAAAGTCGATCGCGGGCCTGTGCGCCGCGCCGGGAAAGCCCGAGTGCTTGATCGAGAACACCACCTCGGGGCGCGCGCGTTCGAGCGCGGGGAGCACCTCGTCAGGCGCGCTCGCGAAGGCGACATCGAGGTCCGAGAGGCGCGCCGAGAGCAGCGGTCGGAGCTCGTCGGGGCGGTCGTGAAGCACGAGCACGGAGGGGCGTGACATGGGCGCGACGAGGGTCGCGCGAATCGCGCGGCGCGCGGAATGAGATCGTCGCGCGCCGGGGCGAAGTCGGCCGGACGCGTGAAATCGAGGACATCGCGCGTCGACCACTTGTCACCGCGGAGCGCCGCGCCCAATAGGCGCCTCTCACGAAGGAAGTGGTGCTCCCATGACGACGGGTCCTCGAGCGCTCGGCGCGCTCCTCGGTGTGTGCTGCCTCGGCGGATGCGCGACGAAGTTCCTGCCTGCGCCGCAGGAGCCCTCGCGGGTCGTACCGCACGTCGTGAACGCGCCGCCTCCGCCGCACGAGGGCGAGGGCCAGGTGACGCTCGCGACGACCTCGGGCCGCGCGCGCGCCGAGCTCGTAACGCAGCGAACGCAGGTCGAGCCCTATCAGTCGGGAATGGGCCTCGCGCCGCGCGGCTACAACGGCTACGCGCCGCAGACGCAGTACACGCTCCGTCCGCTGTGCCTCACGCCCTGCACCGTGAACCTCCCGCTCGGCACGCACGAGGTCCTCTTCAGCGACGTGAACATGGGGTCGGGGCGCACGAGCACGGCCTTCGTCGACGTGGGCGCGACGCCCTCGATCGTGCGTCACACCATGGGGCGTCAGACGAGCTCCGTGGGAGGGCTCGTGGGCGCCATCGTGATGGGCGGCCTCGGCGTCGCGCTCTCCCTCGCAGGAGGAATGCTCATCGGCTTTCAAGACGCGTCAGACACGAGCCGCGCGAGCCTGGGCCTGGCGGGCGGAATCACCCTCGGCATCGGGGCGGGTCTCGGTGTCGGCGCGGTGCTCCTCGGCTTCGCGAGTCGACCCACCGTGCAGCCCGGCGCGTCGACCCAGTGGACGCCGTAACTCAGGCGTCGGTCACGTCGTCGCTCGCGTCACTCGCGTCAGCACCACCATCACTCGCGTCAGAACCTCCGTCGCTCGCGTCGGAGCCTCCGTCGCTGCCGGTGTCGGTCGCGGCGTCGCGCACGTCGGCGCCCGTGTCGCTGGCCGCGTCGCGCACGTCAGCGCCCGCGTCGCTCGCGTCGGAGGCATCGCTCGCGTCGGAGGCATCGCTCGCGTCGCTCGCGTCACTCACATCGGTGACGTCACTCACATCGCTCGCGTCGGTGACGTCGCTCGCGTCCATCGGGCGCACGTCGGAGGGGGCGTCGGCGCTCATGTCCGAGGCCACGTCGCGCACGTCGGCGGTCGCGTCGGTGCCCGTGTCGCGCGGAACGTCCATCGGAGTCCCCGCGTCGACGGTGAGCGTGGCGAGCCATCCGCGGACGCAGGTGAGCTCTCCGGCGCTGAGGGCAGGAGCGCCGAGCGGCATGCGTCCGCCGCAGCGCGGAGAGGCCGAGAGCTTCTCGACGAAGTAGCCAGCCGCGGGAGAGGCAGGATCGACGAGCACGCGCCCCGCGCACATCGACGAGCGCACGTTGAGGAGCCGCGCCGCGAGGCCCGGGGTCTCGAGGTCGAGCCCGCCGGCGTGGCCCGCGCGGTCGTGGCAGTTGGCCGTCGCGCAGCGCGGTCGAATGAGCTGCGCCTCGACGGCGCTCACGCCGATGGTGCAGGTCGCGATGGCGCCGTCGGGCGAGGAGCCCACGAAGTCTTCGGGGTTCTCGAGGCGTCCGGGGCAAGCCCCGAGGGACGCCGTGAGAGACGCCATGAGCACGAGAGTGAGTGCGTTTCGCGCGCGCATCGAGGAGGTCACCGTCGGTACGCGACGCTCAGGGTCGCGGAGTAGAAGTCGTCAGCCGAGCCGCCCGCCACGAGGCGATCGCCCACCACGGGGTTCATCGAGAGGAAGTACCTCCGCCAGTCGAGGTCGAGGCGCGCTTCGAGGCCGCCCACGATCGCCAGCGCAGCGCCCACGCCCGCCTCGACGCCGCCGCCCGACGCGCGCGGAAAGAAGTTCTCTCCGCCGAGCTCGCCGAAGCCAACGAGCGCGAGGTATCCGCCGCGCGCCATCACCGCGACGCGCGGGATGATCTGCACGCGACCCGACACGCTCATTCTCAGCGACTCGTACGCGACGTTGGGGATTCCCTCGGGCGGGGCCTGGTCGACGGTGCCCCTGTCGATGGAGAACTCCTGACGCGTGTACGCGACCGTGAGCCCCACCTCCGCGCGCCAGAACGTGTAGCGCGCGCGGGCTCCCGCGGTGAAGCCGTACACGGTCGTCGGATACGTGCGCCCTTCGGCATCGGCCGAAGAGAGGTACGGCGCGAAGTCCGCCGCGAGCACGACGCCGAACCACGACGCGACGCCCGAGGTGAAGAGCGCCGCGGGGTAGAACTCCACGGCGGCCGAGAGCGACGGAACGCCCATCACGCTGTAGGGCCTGAGCCGCTGGAACAGGTCGTCGGTGAACCAGTTGTTGCGTCCGAACACGCGCACTCCGAGCTGCGCGTCGAGCACCACGGGACGTCGCACGGGCGCAGGCGGAGGCTCCGTTCGAACGGGGTCGACGGGGCGTTCGGGCGGTGGCGGCGGCGCTTCGATCACCGGGCTGGGAGGCTGCTGCGCCTCGACGACGGGCGCGGGCGGAGGCTCGGGTGTGGGGGCCACCGCGGGGGCGCTCTGCGGCGCGGGCGTCGGCGCGGGCTGAGGTCTCGCCGCGGGGCGCGGTCTCACCGCGGGCTGCGGTCTCACCGCGGGCTGCGGTCTCACCGCGGGCTGCGGTCGCCGGGGGACCTGCGCGTCGGCGACGAGCGGCGCGAGCGACGCGGAGGTCATCACGAGCGACGCGACGAGCGAGCGCGCCTCTCGGACGCGTGCGGGGAGCGGGACACGAACCATGGGAAGGCGCGGACTATAACGTCGCGTGCGAGCGCGGCGGCCGTGATTCCGTCGCGGCGGGGTCAGAAGCTGCCGACGAGGCCGAACTGCGCGCCGCCGGGCGTGGCGACGGCGACGGGGCTCACGCGACGGCCCGCGATCGTGGGGGGCGCGGTGTCGGCGAAGGCCGCGGAGAGCTCATAGCCCACGGTGCTCCCGAGGGTCGTGGC
>JBPOHC010000011.1:0-3044 GCA_052035985.1 Myxococcota bacterium
GAGGACGTTCGCCTGCCAACCGTCTGGTACTCCCCCTCCACCGTCGCCTACTCGGCCCACACCTCGCTTCACGCGAAATGCGTCGCCGTCGACGCCCGCTGGGCGCTGGTGACGTCGGCCAACTTCACGGGAGCGGCCCAGGAGCGCAACTTCGAACTGGGAGTCGTCCTGGACCACCGCGGCCTCGCGAGGACGCTCGTCGGGCAGTTCCAGGGGCTCCGCGATCTTGGGATCTTCCGCGCGCTGCCGGCATGAACCGCCGCCACGACGGCGCGACGGCCGTGCGTTCTGTCAAGTCACGCGCGCGCGGCGGCGACCCGGTAGACTCCCGCGCCGTGACGTCCGTCGACCCCAAGCTCCTCCTCAACCGCGAGCTGTCCTGGCTCGAGTTCAACCAGCGCGTCCTCGACGAGGCGGGCGACGCGTCGGTGCCGCTGCTCGAGCGGGTGAAGTTCCTGTCGATCGTGGCGACCAACCTCGACGAGTTCTTCATGATCCGCGTGGCGGGGCTCAAGCAGCAGGTCGCGGGCGGCGACCCCGTGGAGCCCTCGGCCGACGGGATGACCCCGCAGGAGAGCGTCGCGGCCATCTCGCAGCGCGTCCATCGGATGGTGCGCGACCAGTACATCGTGTGGCGCGAGACCGTGCGCCCGGCCCTCACCGCGGTGGGCATCTCGCTCGCGTCGCCCGAGACCTGGAGCCCCGAGCTCGCGAAGAAGCTCGGAGAGTATTTCTCACGGGAGATCTACCCCGTGCTCACGCCCCTGGTGATCGATCCGGGGCACCCGTTTCCGCACCTGAAGAACAAGTCTCTCAACCTCGGGGTGTCGTTCGAGAGCGACCGCGACGAGGGCGGCGTGGGCTTCGCGGTGGTGCAGGTCCCCGCCATCTCTCCGCGCCTCGTCGACTGCGGAACCATCAGCGGCGTGCGGACCTTCGTGCTCCTCGAAGACATCATCGCGCGGCACGTGGGCGCGCTCTTCGCGGGCGTGAAGATCTTCACGGTCTCGCCCTTCCGCCTCACGCGAAACTGGGACCTCGAGATCGATGAGGAAGAGGCCGAAGACCTCCTCGTCGAGATTCAGCAGGAGCTCCGGCGTCGCGACCGCGGGAGCGCCGTGCGGCTCGAAGCCGCCGTCACCATGGACCCGCGCTTCATAGGGCTCCTCCAAGACGTGCTGCGGCTCGAGAGCGCCGACGTGTACCCCATCGACGGGCCGCTGCACCTCGGCGACCTCATGGCCGTGCTCTCCGCGGGCGACGACCGGAGGGAGCTCCGCGACGAGCCCTTCTCGCCGCAGCTCGTGCCGCCCTTCCGCGACGCGGAGGATCCCTTCGCCCTCGTGGCCGAGCGCGACGTGCTGCTCCAGCACCCCTACGAGAGCTTCGAGAGCGTGGTGGATTTCGTCTCGCGCGCCGCCGACGACCCGAAGGTGCTCGCCATCAAGATCACGCTCTACCGCGCGGGGAGAGACTCGCCCTTCGTGCGCGCCCTCGCCCGCGCGGCCGAGAACGGCAAGCAGGTCACGGCCCTCGTGGAGCTCAAGGCCCGCTTCGACGAGGAGGCCAACATCCAGTGGGCGCGCGCCCTCGAAGAGTCTGGCGTGCACGTGGTCTACGGCCTCATCGGGCTCAAGACCCACGCGAAGGTGTGCCTCATCGTCCGCCGCGAAGCGTCGGGCCTCAAGCGCTACGTCCACATGGCCACGGGGAACTACAACCCCACCACGGCGAGGCTCTACACCGACCTCTCGCTCTTCTCGTCGCGCCCCGAGCTCGGCGACGACGCCACGGCCCTCTTCAACCTCCTCACGGGCTACTGCGAGCCGCCCGTGTGGAAGCGCCTCGCCGTCGCCCCCCTCGGCGTCCGCGAGGCCGTGCTGAAGCTCATTCGCCGCGAGGCCGACCACGCCCGCGCGGGGCGCCCCCCGAGGCTCATCGCGAAGCTCAACGCCCTCGTCGACCCCGAGGTGATCAACGCGCTCTACGACGCCTCGCAGGCGGGCGTCACCATCGAGCTCATCATCCGTGGGATCTGCTGCCTCAGGCCCGGGGTCCCGGGCGTGAGCGAGCGCATCCGCGTCACGTCGATCGTCGACCGCTTCCTCGAGCACTCGCGCGTCGTGGCGGTCGAGAACGGCGGCGCGCGCGAGGTCTACCTCTCGTCGGCCGACTGGATGCCCCGCAACTTCGACCGCCGCGTCGAGGTGCTCTTTCCCGTCGAGCACCCGCCGATGGCCCAGTGGATCTTCAATGAAGTGCTCGGCGTACAGCTCGCCGACAACCTGAAGGCCCGCGTCATGAAGCCCGACGGCACCTACGAACGACGCGCCCCCGCCGAGGGAGAGACCCCGCTCCGCAGTCAGTCTCGCTTCATGGAGTCAGCCCGCGAGCGCGCCCGGTCGAAGCTCACGGGGCCGGTCTCCCCCTTCCGCATGCGCTCGAACGTCTCCGTCCCCGCCCTCTCGCTGGAGCCCCCGACCCACGCCGCGCCTCCCCGCCGCCGTCGCAAGCGCGGCGCCTGAACCCCTCAGGCGCGGCGCCTTGTCCCTCTCGCATTGTCCTAGCGAGAAGCACAGTTCAACGATTCCAGTGTCGCGCCGTGTCACCCGCGCTGACAAAATTCGTCACAGCCTCATGACGCATCGACACGCCTGCCCGAGCCCTCTCCAAAGCGGGCTCCGAGCGCATCTCAACCCCATTGATGAGCGATGTCGAAATTTCGAGCTTCGGACACTTCAAGCCCCCGCCCCTTCGCCCAGCGTCTCCCTCGGGACCTGTCCTTAGAGGGCAACGCACCGCGTCATTCGAGACCGGCACGCTCTCTGCAAAACGCTCTGATACGGGTGTGATGATCGATCCTCGATCTGAACCCTGAAACCACGTCCCCAATCCAATCGATCAACTGAGGAGACTTCCATGAAGCGTTCGCTGAAGCGTCTGGCCGCCGGTTTCACCCTCGTCGAGCTCATGATCGTGGTGGTCATCCTCGGCATCCTCGCGGCCGTCGCCATCCCCGCCTTCACCCGCTACGTCAAGCGCTC
>JBPOHC010000987.1:0-28967 GCA_052035985.1 Myxococcota bacterium
GGCGCGCCGCAGGGATGCGCGCAGGCGACGCGGGGACGAGCTACGGACCGACGTGGCAGTTCGTCGTGGGGCACCGCTCGACCACGGTGAACACGGCCTGGGGCAGCGCCGTGGACTTCAATGGCGACGGCGACGGCGATCTGGCGTTTGCCGTGGGGCCGAGGGTCTACGTGTACTACGGGACGGGCAGCGGACTCGCAGCGAGCGCAGTGACATTCGGCGTCGATCCGGCGATCGTGTATGTGCTCTCGGGCGTGGGCTGCGACGTGAATGGCGACGGGTTCGGAGACCTCGCGGTGACGTACCGCACGTCGGGTGCGACCACGAGCATCGGGGCTTTGTACCTTGGAGGCCCCTCAGGGCTGTTGCTGACACCGCTGCGCTCGTTCGATCCGGTGGTGACCAGCGCGAGGCTGGTGGGCGATGTGAACGGCGACGGATACGGTGACCTGACGCTCGATGACTACATCGCCTTCGGTGGACCGGGCGGACCTGTCGACGGGCGAGCCACGCTCCCCTCTCCGAGCGCTCCGGTCATGATCGCTGCGGGCGACGTTAACGGCGACGGCCTCGCCGACGTTCGATCGTGCGCGAATCACCCGACGCGACGCTTCTGGTCTGTGTGCTCAACGCGTGTCGGAAGCACTTCCGGGGTGCTTGGCTCGTTTGGCTCGCCGGTCGAGGTTCTGGCCGGCGTGGCAACACTCGATGACCGAGACGGCGATGGACGAACCGATGGCGTAGGCATCGTCGCGCTCGGTACGACGTTGATTCTCAGCCTCATGTACGGCGGGGTGTTCGACGTATCGCCGCAGTACTTCTCGAGACTCTCTTTGCTTACTTCGATCGGCGACGTCGATGCGGATGGATTCGCGGACGCGTTCGAGTGGCTGTCCGACGGTGACGGAGGGACCACTGCACTCCCCTATTTCGACCGTGGCGGATCGTCGCGTTCGGCGGACCCACACCAGTCGTTCGCTGCGTCGTCGATGTTCGTCTCTGCTGTGAGTGCTCGAATCGGAGACTTCGATCGCGACGACCGAGCCGACTTCGCGATCGCTGATCGCTACTCGCGGGTCGTACAGGTATTCAGTGCGTCCGAGTTCCTTGTGTCATGGCGTTCCTCGCGGAGGATCGAAACAACTGAAACTGCCTTGTCGGACGGGATCGTCGTGAACAACTAGCCCGTGTCAGAAGCCTCGCCCGGCCGGTCGTCTAGGGAACGAGCGAACCCATCACGGAGAACGAGCGGGCCATGCAGTTCGTGAGTCCGCAGGTCGGTCCTCGGTACATCGTAGTGAAGGTGCCCGTGAAGTGTGTCGCGTCGGTGAAGCGCCCCGACAAACCGTAGATCTCCGCACAATCTCCCGCCACCGTTCCGCTGGCCGAGAACATCCCGCCTGCGACCGGGCCTCCGGTCATCATCGTGGGGCCACCTACGACGGTAATTCCGCTCGTCGTGACGGTGATCTGCACGAACGAGAGGTCGATCTGGACGACCGTATCGCCGAGGATGCTTTCGCAGTGATCCATCACTCCCGGACTGAGGGAGTAGCGCCCCGAGCGCGGGGAGCCCGAGCCCATGCACGACGGATTCATCGCGTGCGAGCACATCGTCCCGCTCTCGTTGCACGTGTCGACCGTACACGCGTCCATGTCGTCGCAGCTCGCGGCCGTGCCCGCGACGCAGCCGAACTCCACGCAGCGCTCGACGCCGTTGCAGCGCCGCATGTCGTTGCAGTCCGCGTCGCTCGAACAGGTGCGCTCGCTGATGCAGCCCATCCCTACGCGACACACCTGACCCGTTGTGCAGCGCGAGTTCTGCGCCGTGTAGCTGCAACGCCCATCGGCGCCGCAGGTGTCGACGGTGCAGTCGAAGGTGTCGCGACAGTCGGTGTCGGTACGGCACGTTCCAGGGGTGGTTCCCGATGATCAACCGCGCGCGAGGTCGCAGGTCTGCCCCGCGGAGCACATGTCGTTCTGCGCGGTGTGGCTGCACGTTCCGTCGACGAGGCAACTGTCGCGCGTACACGGGATGTTGTCGTTGCAGTCGGCCGTGCGCGTGCAGCGTTGAGGGACCACGCACGAGGGGCTGTCGGGCACGTGTTCGCAGGTCCCTCCGACGACGCAGATGTCTCGCGTGCAGGCGACGCCGTCGTCGCACTGCGCGTTCGAAGCGCAGGACATCCCCGTCGCGTCGGTTGTCATGGTCGCGTCGCCATCGACGAAGCGCGGCGCGGAGGAGTCACTGCACGCGGCGAGCAGCGCCGCGAAGACGAGCGGGACGCGCCCGGAGCGAACGGTTGCCATTGAGTTTCTCCGTGTGAGGGTCATGAGCGCGTGCCGTCGACGAGGCCCGAGCGCGAGAAGCAAGAGAGTGAGGCCGAGCAGTTGTCGAAGGTGAGGTTCCACGAGCCCGAGAAGCGGTTGGGCATCGTGAAGCTGCCGCTGAGCGTGTAGCGCCAGGTGCAGCCGCCGCGAGACTCCTGTCCCGACGCGGTGAACATCCCGTCGGTGGGAGCGCCGCCGTTCAGCACCGTCGCGAAGCCCGTCACCGAGACGCTCGTCGCGGTGACCGCGAGCGTCACCGAGCCGATCGGTCCGATCGCGCCTGCGCCGCACGAGTACGAGATCGGCGGCGCGAGGGTGTACGTGCCCGCGGTGACCATTCCCCCGCAGGGCGTCACCGCGGGGTGATCGCAGCGCATCATCGCCTCGTTGCACACGTCGCCCGTGCACGGATCGCTGTCGCGGCAATCCATCGCCGCGCCCGGCGCGCAGGTGCCCGACTGGCAGCGCTCGACGCCGTCGCAGAAGAGCCGGTTGTTGCAGTCCGCGTCGGTGCGGCACGTCCCCGCGGCGGCGCAGCCCGCGCTCGTGCACACCTGACCGCCGGTGCAGCGCGAGTCGTCGTTGAGGTTCTGACACATCCCTCCCGCAGCGCAGAGGTCGCGCGTGCAGGCCACGCCGTCGTCGCACTGCGCGCTCGTGGTGCAAGACGTCCCCGTGGCGCACCCGACGCCCACGATGCAGCGCTGCCCCGCGGCGCAGCGCGACGTCACCGCGGTGTGCTCGCACACGCCGCCGATCACGCACTCGTCGTCGGTGCACGCGAAGCCGTCGTCGCACTGCGCGTTCGAACGACACGCGCCCGCGGGGCCGTTGTCGACCGTCGCGGGCGTGTCGATCACCACGGGCACATCGGTCGTGGGCCCCGGCTGAAACGGATCGCTGCGCTTCGGGTCTCCACACCCCGCGAGCGCGAGCAGCACAAGCACATCACCCGCCTTCGCGCCTCGCGTCAGTCCCATCACACGGAATCTATCACCGCGACTCCGAGCGCTTGAAGAACGCCGCGACGGTGCGGGCCGAGAAATCACGACGAAAAAAGTTGTTGACTTCGCGCGTGGGGTCTGAGACCAACGGACCCTCGTCCTATGATTTTCACGAGCAACCACATGGCGCGGATGTACGCGGTCACCCCGTGTACCTCGATCGCACCCCACGCGGAGCAGCTCGTGGAGGTGTGGCGCTAGAAGCCCAGGACGCTCGCACTCCTTCCGATTGCCCCGCGACGACCTGGACCTGATCCAGGGAGTGGCGACGGGGCGGTCGAGGGAGATGGGATCGTCATGACTCGCTTCGAACGTTTGAAACGACTGGCCGCCCCGGCCCTTCGCGCACTCGCGGTGCGCGGGGGATGGGTGCGCCAGCGCGCCCTGTCCGGTCGGCGGCCCGAACTCGAGGCGCGCGCCCCGGCGGTGCGTGAGGTGTCTGCGCTGGCATGGCCCATCGCCGTCGCGATGCTCGGCGAGACCGCGATGGGCCTCGTCGACACGCGCCTCGTGGGCGCGCTCGGCCCCGCGTCGATCGGCGGCGTCGGCGTCGCCACGGTGCTCATGTACCTCTGCTACGCGGTGGTGATGGGCCTCATGCGCGGCGTGAAGGTGCGCGTGGCGTGGGCCGCGGGCGAGGGTCGTCCCGGTGACGCGCTTCGCTTCGCAGAGGTCGGCGTGATGGTGGGCGCGCTCTCGGGCGTGGTCGTGTGGGCGCTCGCGCGCGACGCGTCGTGGGCGCTCCGCGGGCTGCGCGTCGACCGCTCGCTCGTGGCCCCCGCGCGGGAGTTCCTCTCGGCGCGCTCGTGGGGCGCGGTGAGCCTGTGCGTCATGTCGGCGCTCACGCAGTGGCGGCAGGGCCTCGGCGACACGCGCACCTCGATGCGCATCGGCCTCGCGGGCAACGTCGTCAACGCGACGCTCGCCTACGCGCTGATCCACGGCCGCTTCGGCGCGCCGCGGCTCGGCGTGGCGGGCGCCGGCTACGCGACGGCCGCGACCGAGACGCTGCAGTGCGCGGTGCTCGTGTGGATGTTCCTTCACGAGCGTGGCGCGTCGCCGAGGGCGACGACGTCGGGCCTGCGCGACGCGCTCCGTGAGGTGAGCGCCGTGGGCGTTCCGACGGGCGCGCAGTTCGGCGCGGAGATGCTCGCGTTCACGACCTTCACGGCGCTCCTCGGCTCCCTCGGGGCCGACGAGATCGCCGCGCATCAGGTGGCGCTCGCGACGATCCGCGCGTCGTTCCTCCCTGGCATCGCCGTGGCCGAGGCCGCGTCGGTGCTCGTGGGGCGCGCGCTCGGTCGCGGATCGATCCGTGAGGCCGACCGCGTCGTGGTGGCGTCGCTCCAGCTCGCGGGCGGCTTCATGGCCCTCTGCGGCGTGGTGTTCGCGCTCTTCGGCGCGGCGATCGTGCGGGTGTTCACCGACGACGCGGCGGTGGTGGCGCTCGCGCGTCAGCTCCTGCTCGTGGCGGCGGTGTTCCAGCTCCTCGACGCGTTCAACATCGTGCTGCGCGCGGCGCTGCGTGGCGCGCGCGACGCCCGCGCGGTGGCCCTGCTCGGCGTGGTCATCGTGTGGACGTGCATCCCCGGCGCGGCGTGGCTGCTCGGTCGCGAGATGGGCCTCGGCGCGCTCGGCGGATGGTGCGGCTTCGTGGCAGAGACCCTCCTCGGCACGCTGGCCTATGGCTGGCGCTGGCGCAGCGGGGCATGGCGAAGACGCTATGAACGACCCGATCCCAAACAGGAATCACATCTCGTGCTGGTCGCGGCGTGAGCGGCGGGGGGTGACCGATACTTCGCTCACGCCGACGGCGGCGCGGCGGCGGGCGATGACGGGCGAGGCTGCGGCGGCACCTTCGAAGACATCGCCCGCGCGCCCGCCGCGTGACGCGGGATGCGCGCGACGAAGAGGGCGCCCTGACCGTAGGTCCCCTCTTCGGAGAGCATCCCGCCGAGGCTCTGCACGACGCGCCACGAGATCGTGAGGCCCATGCCCATCCCCGCGCCGGGGGCCTTCGTGGTGAAGAAGGGCGTGAAGATCCTGCCGTGGTCTTCGGGCTTCACGCCGGGGCCGTTGTCGCGCACCGAGAGGGTGACCACGTCGGCGTCCGAGGAGCCCGTGACCTCGACGCGTCCGGTGCCGTCGGGCGAGGCCTCGATGGCGTTCTGAACGAGGTTGGTGAGGAGCTGGTGAAGCTCCTCGGGCACGCACTCGATGGTGCCGTCGCCTTCGAAGCTCGTGGTCACCTCGACGCGCCGACCCGTCGCGGGGAGCACCATGCTCACGACGTCGCGCACGGCGGCGAAGAGGTCGTGCGAGCGGGCCACGCGCGAGTAGCCCTCGCGGCTGTAGCGGCCCATGAGCGACACCGTGTCGGCGATGCGCGCGACGCCCGACTCGGCCGTCTTGAACATCACCTTGGTGCGCGCGTCGAGCTGCCTCAGCTTCGCGTCGTCGAGGGCGCGCTCGTTCACCATGCGCATGATCTCGTCGACGTCCTTGTGCACGCGCTGGAGCGAGTTCTTGATGTAGTTGAGCGGGTTGTTGATCTCGTGGGCGAGGCCGCCGGCGACGATCTCGAGGGAGTCCATCTGGCGCGTGAGCACGAGGTCCGTGGTGCTGTCCTGCACCTCGAGGAGCTTGCGCACGGTGGAGAGGAGCTCGCGCGCCGCGAAGGGCTTGGTGAGGTATGAGTTCACGCCGCTCTCGAGGCCGCGCACGCGGTCGTCGATCTCGCCGCGCGCGGTGAGCATCACGATGGGGATGTGCCTGGTCTTCTCGTTGGCGCGGAGGGCGCGCGTGAGCTCGTAGCCGTCCATCTCGGGCATCATCAGGTCGGTGATGATGAGGTGCGGGGCCTCGCGGAGCGCGAGCTCCAGACCCCGCTTTCCGTCGGGCGCGGTGAAGATCCTGAACTGCTGCCGGAGGATGAGGTGGATGAGCTTGACGACGTCGGGCGTGTCTTCGACGACGAGGATGGTGCGGCCGCGCGCGCGCTCGTCGGCGTCGCGCTCGACGATGCGGCGCTCGGTGGCCTGGGCGACGTCCATGAGCCTGAACTCTTCGCGGTTGGCGAAGTCGGCGGTGAGGTCGGGCTTGCCCGTGGCCTCGCGGGGCTTGGCGTCGGTCGGCGCGTCGGCGGGGCGCTCGATCACGTCGGCGCGGAAGTGCCCGCGGTCCCTCGGCAGCTCGACGAAGAAGCGCGCCCCCTTGCCCACGGCGCTCTCGGCCCAGATGCGCCCGCCGTGGAGCTCGACGAGCTCGCGCGCGAGGGCGAGGCCGATGCCCGTGCCGCCCTTGTTGTAGCGGTTGTGCGACGCGTCGCCGTCGACCTGAAAGAAGCGCTCGAACACCTGGTCGGCCATCTCCGCGGGGACGCCCGGGCCGTTGTCGCCCACGCACGCGGTGACGAGCTCGGGCGTCGCGCTCACGCGCACGGTGATGTGCCCGCCCACGGGGGTGAACTTCGCGGCGTTCGAGAGGAGGTTGACGAACACGCGCTCCATGCGGTCGAGGTCGCACCACGTTGGGGCCGCGGGGCACTCGGTTTCGAAGGACACCGAGATGTTCTTGCGGCCCGTGAGGGGCTCGACCTGGGCGACGAGCTGACGGAGGTACGCCACGAGGTCGTGCTCGCCCACCGCGAGGCGCAGCCGCGACTCCTCGAGGCGCGACAGGTCGAGCAGGTCGCCGATGAGCTTGAGGAGCCGCGCGCCGTTGCGATGCACGGAGCGGAGCGTCGCGCGCTGCGGCTCCGAGAGGTGCCCGAGCTCGCCCGCGATGAGGAGCTCGATGGGCGAGAGCACCATCGCGAGGGGCGTCTTGAGCTCGTGGGTGATGTTCGCGAAGAAGCGCGACTTGAAGCGGTCGAGGCGCTGCAGCTCCTCGTGGGCGCGCGAGAGCTTGTCGGTGGCCTCCTCGAGCTGGAGCTGCTTGACCACCTGCTCGCGCGCGGAGCGGTAGCCGAAGACCTGCGCCGCGATGGCGATGGTCGCCGTGGCGCCGAGGAAGTAGAAGCTCGTGAGGGCCGCGCGCAGGTGCTCGGGCCGCGCGTCGATCGCGTTGGGCACGAGGTACATGAGCACGATGAGCGTGTGCACCCAGGCCGCGACGCGCGCGGGCCACACGAAGAGCACCGCGGCGCCGAGCATCACGAGGTTGAGCCCGGCGTAGTAGGGCGACTCGTAGCCGCCGAGGGCCCAGATCATCACCCCGATGCCGCCCGCCACCACGAGGATGTACACCGCGGTGAGGGCGGTGGCGTAGCGGCCCGCGCGCGGGGTCCGCGTCACGACGAGCATCGCGAGGGTGTAGGCCGTGACGACGAGGCGGCTCATGTAGAGCACGGGGAGCGAGGCGCGCGGTGCGACGAGGTAGTCGAGCACCGCGAAGAGCGGATAGAACACCGCGGCGAGGAGCAGGACGATGCGCGCGCCGCGGAGGTTGCGCTCGATGAGCCAGCTCGACCAGCGGGCCTCGGTCTCGGCCTGCGCGTCGGTCATTCAGGCTTCTGCGTGACGACGAAGGGGTTGATCCCGGTGCCCTCGTTCATCACCTCGATGCGCGCCTCGGGGGCCGCCGCGCGCGCGAACGCGGTCATCTCGTCGCGCGTGCGGTACGTCAGGAACCAGTCCATGTGCTGCTCCATGATCCAGCGGCACGGGTTGGGGTTGTCTGACATGTTGCCGACCCAGGCGTGTCCGCCCGGCGCGAGGAGGCCGTAGAACGTCTGGCAGAGCGTGACCGCGGTCGAGTACCGCAGGTAGTCGAAGAGCCCCGAGCAGAAGAGCATGTCGAAGGGCCCCGCGTCGCGGAGCATCGTGGGGTCCTTGAGCAGCCGCTTGATCGAGTCGTGGCGGTACACCACGCGGATCGCGGGCCAGCGCGCGGCGGCGCGGCCGATGCGGCCGTGGGCGATCTCGAGGGCCGAGCGGTCCTGATCGAAGAGGAGGAGCTCGACCTGCGCGGGGCACACCGTGAGCTCCCTCAAGAGCTCGGCGACCTCGTACGCGGGGCCCGCCGCGATGGAGGCGATGCGCACGGTGGTGTTGGGCTTCGCGCCCTCGATCACGGTGCGGAGCGCGCGCTTGAGCATCTCCTTGCGCTGCCGCACGGCCTCGCCCGCGGCCTGGTGCACGATCGCGTAGTGGAGGGCCTTCGAGAAGAGCGTCGTGCCCTCCATCGACACGTTGTACATGTAGCGCATGAGTTCGAAGTCCCCGGGGTAGCCGAGGGGCTTGTTGAACGCGCGCTCGATGAAGGCGGCCTGCATGAGGTAGCCGTGCACGAGGCCCTGCGAGAACTCCTTGAGGTGCGCCCACTGGTCGGGCGAGGCCGCGCGGAGGGCGTCGTCGATGGCGTACGAGTAGCGCGTGCACTCGGGCACGAAATCGCGGTCGAGCTGCTGGAGCAGCGCGGCGTGCGCGGGGGTGTTCGCGTCGCCGTGGACGACGTGCCAGGGCAGGCGCTTCTCGAGCTCGGCGAGGTTGGCCGAGGCGTCTTTGAGAAAGAGGTGCAGCTCGCCCACGAGGCCCTTGAAGCGGTCGAAGCCCGAGACGAACCAGGGCTGCGCCTCGGCGTTGAGCCTGCGCGCGGACTCGACCGACCAGCTCCGCACGTCGCGCATGTGGAGCACGTCGCCGATGTCCATGAGGGCGTCGGTGAACGACGCGCCGACGACGTAGCCGCCGGGCTGGTCTCGCACCGACATCACCAGCGCGCCGCCGCGGTAGGCGTCGTGGAGGTCGAAGCGGACGACGAGGCTCGAGATGGGCTCACCGAGCGCGGGCGGCGGTAGGTTCGCGGGCCAGCGGAACGCGACGCCGTTCTGCGAGACGTCTTGCATCTCGCAGGTGCGCGCTTCGCCCGCGAGGGTGACCTCGATGGTGGCGCGCACGGGGCCGAGGTCCTTCTGGCTGTAGCGCGTCGGGCGGAAGTTCACCTCGCGGCCCTGCGCGCCGTCGAGGTCCTCGTACGCGCCCTCCGAACCGATGATCGGGGGCGGGGTAGGACGGTCGTCTCTCATGGGGGGTTCTTCGTTCCGGGCGGGGGATGTGAGTCTCCGTCAGGTCGCCGCCCGTCGACGCGGTCAGTGCAGCCGCGGTGCGGCCGGGATAAGGAGTTCGAAGCGCGTCCCCCTCTTCATCTGCTCGGGCGCGACGAGCCTCAGCGTGCCGCCGTGCGACTCCGCGATGAGCCTCGCCATGTAGAGCCCCATCCCCATGCCCTGCTCGCCCTTGGTCGAGAAGAACGGGTCGAACACCCGCCGCGCGAGGTGCTCGGGGATGCCCGTTCCCTCGTCCTCGACCGCGAACGCGATGGTGTCTCCCTGCGCCGCGCGCGCGTCGACGCGGATCGTCTGACCCGGCTCCGTGGCCTGCAGCGCGTTGCGGAGGAGGTTCACCATCACCTGCACGAGCTTCTGCCGATCCCCCAAGATCGTCGGAAGCTTCGGTCCTACGGTCACCACGAGCTTTCGCTCTCGGTACGCCACGTCCATCCTCGCGACGGTCTCGGCGTCGCGCAGCACGTCGGCCGGATCGAGCTGCGTCGTCGCCACGTCGAGGGAGCCCCGCGACGCGAACTGATTGAGCGACGAGAGGCTCTCGAGGAGGTTCCGCATCGCGGCGACGTTGACCCTCAGCGGGTCCATCACCTGCGGCTGCACCTGGTGGTTCGAAGCGATGCGCTCGAGCATCATGAGGCCCGTGAGCACGTTGCGGAGGTCGTGCGTGACGCCCGCTGCGAGGCGACCCATGGTCCCCAGGCGCTCCATGTGCTGCATGTGCTGCTGCGTCGCGCGCAGCTCTTCGAGCGCGCCGGTGAGCTCCTCGGAGCGCCTCGCGAGGAGGTTCACGAGGCGGATGTTCAAGCGGCACTGGTGCACGTGCTCGCTCGCCTGCGCCACCGCCGCGAGGAGCTCGTCGGGGTCCCAGGGCTTCTTCATGTGCCTGAAGACCCGCGCGCGGTTGATCGCGGAGATGAGCACCGGCGTGTCGGTGTAGGCCGTGAGGAGAATCCCCGCGACGTCGGGCTTGAGCCCCCGAAGCTCCTCGAGGAGCTCGGTGCCGGTCATCTCGGGCATGCGGTGGTCGGCGATGACGACGTCGATCCCGGTGGTCACCGCGATTTCGAGGGCCTGCTTGCCAGATGTGGCGGGGTAGACGACGTACTCGCTGTCGAGAAAAGCCTGGAGAACAGCCAGGTTCTCTGCGTCGTCGTCGACGATCAGGATGGCGCCCGTCAGCGTCTCTCCGACTCCGTAGCGGGTCGCCAGCGCCGACAGCGTGTTCTGGTCACTCACGGCCGCGGAGTGTAGGCACGGAGCGCGAGACGGTTCAACGCGTCAAACAGACGTCATCGCGGCGAACCACGCGGTCAGTGTGATGACCAGCGAAAGTGCCAGCGAGAGCGCAACGATCCGCTGCTCCTCGCGCTCGCTCGCCGACTGCACCGTGGGGGTCGCCGTCGTCGTGCCGATGCTCGCCGTGTTCGTACTCATTGCGGGCGAGCGCCGGTTCAACCGTCGTGCCACCCGCCGTGCGCACCCCCGGCGGCGCCCTCTACCGCGACGCCCGGATGCCCGCCGCGGCGGTGAGAATCCGATCCGCGACGTCGCGTTTGTCCATCCGCGGAAGGGCTTCGGCGTGCCCCTCCCACACCAGCGTGACCACGTTGTGGGTCCCCTCGAAGCCGTGCTCCGCGAGGTTCGCCACGACCAGATCGCACCCCTTGCGCGAAAGCTTTTCTTGCGCGTGTGCAATCAGGTCGCCGGTCTCGACCGCGAAGCCCACCAGCACGGGGAGCTTCTCGGCCCCCCTCGATGCTCCCAGCTCCGAGAGGATGTCAGGGTTTTTTACCAACCTGATGGAGAGCTCCGAATGGGACTTCTTGATCTTCTCGGGGGCCACTTCGGCGGGGCGGTAGTCGGCCACCGCGGCGGCCATCACGACGACGTCGTGGGCCTTCGATCGCGCGGTCACGGCGTCTCGCATCTCGATCGCGCTCCGCACGCGGATCACCTCGACGCCCGCCGGATCTTGCAGCGAAACAGGCCCCGCGACGACGGTCACCGTCGCGCCGCGATCGCGCGCGCGCTCCGCGATGGCGAAGCCCATGCGACCCGACGAGCGGTTGCCGACGAAGCGCACCGGGTCGATGGCCTCGTGCGTGGGACCCGCGGAGATGAGCACGCGGAGCCCTTCGAGGTCGCGGCGCGTCGTGAGCGACGAGATCACCTGACGCGCGATCTCCTCGGGTTCGAGCATGCGTCCGATGCCGACCTCGCCGCTCGCGAGCGGGCCCACCACGGGGCCGATGAGCGCGACACCGCGTTCACGGAGCATCAACGCGTTGGCGCGCGTCGCGGGGTGCTCCCACATGCGCGGGTGCATCGCGGGGGCTGCGAACACGGGCGGCTTCGCGGCGACGAGGCACGTCGTGGCGAGGTCGTCGGCGAGGCCGTGGGCCATGCGCGCGAGGAGGTCCGCGGTGGCGGGCGCGACGATCACCGCGTCGGCCTTGCGCGTGAGCTCGATGTGCAGCTCGCCGGGATACGACGGGTCCCAGAGGTCGAGGCGCGCGGGGCGGCCGGTGATTCCAGCGAAGGTGACGCCCGTGACGAAGCGCTGCGCGGCCGACGTGAGCACGGTCTCGACGCGCGCCCCGGCGCGGATCAGCTCGCGCGCGAGGGTGACGGACTTGTACGCCGCGATGCCGCCGCCGACGATGAGCAGCACCTCGCGGTCCGCGAGCGGGAGAGGGGATTCTGTGGTCATGGGAGGGATCTCAGGGCTCCGTGCACTGCCAGTCGCGCGACGTGCACGCGGGGCGGTTGTGGCACTGGATGCAGCTCGCGACGCGCCCGTCCGCGAGGAGCGCGCTGTCCGACGCCCTCACGCGCTGCCAGCGCCAGTCGTTGTGCGTCGGGTCGGAGCCCGCCGCTTCCTTACGCATCACCGTCCACGCGCGGAGGCTCGCGCGCGAGCACGACGGGTCGTCGTACTCCTCCTTCACGATGATCGTTCCGACGGGGAGTCGCGCGGCGTTCATGCGGTAGCCCGCGGCCGCTTCGGGCGAGGCCAGCACGCGGATGTTGGTCACCATCGGCTGCGGCGTCGTCGCGATGTGCTCGATCGTCGAGCGGCAGTTGCGCACCTCGACGAAGCGCGTCGCGTAGTCCGACGGAACCAGCGAAGAGGGCGTCGTCTCATCGGGGCCGCACGAGGCAGCCCCGATGATCGTGAGCGCGAGGAGGAGGGTGTGCTGAGGAGGAGCGCGGAGCTTCACGCGCGAGACATTACCGCATCGTGTACACGCGGATGCGCTGGTTGTGAGTGTCCGCGATCCAGAGGCGTCCCATCGTGTCGACCTCGATGCCGTAGGGGCGATCGAGGAGGGCCTGCGCCACCGGGAGCCCGTCGCCCGCGAAGCCGCGCGTGCCGCAGCGACCCACGACCGTGCGGATGATCCCGTCGGTGCCCACCGCGCGCACGCAGGAGTTCTGCGTGTCGGCGATGTAGACCGTACCGTCGGGGGCGACGTCGATGTCGGTCGGTCCGTTGAGCTGCGCCATCGTGGCGGGCGAGCCGTCGCCCGAGATGCCCGCGGTGCCAGTGCCCGCGAAGGTGGTCATCACGCCCGTGTTCGTGTCGAGGCGACGGATGACGTGGTTGCCCGTGTCGGCGAGGTAGAGCATCCCGCGCGAGTCGATCTCGATGCGGCTCGCGGGAGGCGCGGCCTGACCGACGGGGTTGTTGATGCGCGCCATCGTGGCGGGGCCTCCGTCGCCCGAGTAGCCGCGCATGCCGTCGCCCGCGACGGTGGAGATGATGCTCATCCCGTCGACCTTGCGGATGCGCTGGTTGGCCTGGTCGGAGATGTACACGTCGCCCGCGGTCGAGATCGCGATGGAGACGGGCAGGTCGAGGCGGGCGTCGATGGCCGGGCCTCCGTCGCCGCCGAACGCGCGCGCGCCGGTGCCGCAGAGGTCTTCGATCATCGAGTTCGACATGCCCACGTTGGTCACGCGCTTGACCATGCTGTTGTGCCACGCGGCGACGAGCAGCCGACCCTGCGGGTCGAAGACCATGTGCGTCGGGTGGTTGAGGCGCTGCCGCAGCGCGGGGCCCGGCATGCGCGGCGTGCCCGGAGGAATCGGCGGATCCTCTCCGTCTTGAAGCTCTCCGGTGCCCGCGATCGTGCGCACGTGGCCGTCGGTGCCGTACTCGCGGATGATGTGGTTGTTCCAGTCGAGGAAGTAGGCCCGCTGGCCGTCGGGGCCCATGGTCACGTCGAGCGGGAGGTACGTGCGCGTCGCGGTGCCCGGGAGCCCGTCGGCGCTCTGGCCCGCTTCGCCCGTGCCGATCACCGTGCAGACCGTCCCCATGCGCGGGGTGCAGGTGGTCGCGGCGGGGCGGACGTCGTTCTGGATTCCGCAGGTGCTCGTGAGCGCGTCTTCGACGGTGCGAACCGAGGCGCAGGGGTCGTCGGAGCCGCAGCCCGCGACGAGCGCAGAGACCGCTGCGATGCGAAGAGAAGTACCGATCATCGAGGCGCTCATCACATCGCTCCGTGCAGTTGAATCCTGCGAACGCGGTTGTTGTAGGTGTCGCAGACGAAGAGGTCGCCGTTGCGGTCGAAGGCGAGGCCGTAGGGGCGCCAGAGCTGCGCCGTCGAGGCCGGTCCGCGGTCGCCCGAGTAGCCGCGCGTGCCCGTTCCCGCGAGCGTGCGGACGATGCCCGTGCGCGGGTCGAAGGTGCGGACGCGGTGGTTGTTCGTGTCGGCGATGTAGAGGTTGCCGTCGGGGCCGAACTCGATGTCCTGCGGCACGTTGAACGAGGCCATGGGGCCCGGTCCGTCGTCGCCGCCGAAGCGGCACATGCCGTCGCCCGCCACGGTCTCGATGCTCATGGTGGTGAGGTCGATGCGACGGATGCGGCAGTTCTCGGAGTCGGCGATGTAGAGCTTGCCGTCGGGGCCCATCGCGAGGCCGCCCTGGGGCTCGGGGTTCTCGCCCGACTGCCAGTTGAAGCGCGCCATCGCCGCGGGGCCGCCGTCGCCCATGTAGCCGCGCATGCCGTCGCCCGCGATGGTGGTGAGCGTCCCGCTCGCGTCGACGCGGCGGATCGTTCCGTTGCCCTGATCGAGGATGTAGAGGTTCCCGCGGGCGTCGTAGACGGCCTTCGAGGGCTGCTTGAGGCGGGCTTCGGGAGAGGTCCACGACATGCCGTCGCCCTGCGCGCCGGGGCCGCGCCCGAGGAGCACGTAGACGCGTCCCGTCGCGGGGTCGAAGCGGCGGAGCTTGTGGTTGTGCCACGACACCATGAGGAACCTCCCGTCGGGCATCGGGAGGAGGTCGGTGGGGTGGTTGAGCGAGACCGTGGTGCCGGGCGCGCCGGGCTCCATGAGGTCGCCGCTGTCGGCGGGGCCATCGCCGGGGAGGTCTGTTCCGATGACGGTTTCGAAGGTCCCCGCGGCGGTGAGCTTGCGGACGCGGTGGTTGTTCCAGTCGAGGAGGTAGGTGGTGCCGTCGGCGCCGAACTCGAGGTCCATGGGGAGCGCGAGGGCCGACTCGCGCACGGGGCGTCCGTCGCCGTTGAAGCCGCCGTTGCCGTTGCCCATCACCGTGCAGATCGTCCCGCGCGCGTCGGGGCACGCGGTGATCTCGGGCGGCGTCACGATGCCCTGCATGGGCGTGAGCCCCACGCCGAAGCGATACACGATGCCGTCGGTGAGGGGCGTCGCCTGCGTCTGTCCGCCGACGGCCCACACGGCGCCCGTGCCCGGCTCGATCCACGCGCCGTGGAACTCGAGCTCCGTGCGCGGAGGCCGCGCGACCGCGCGCCAGCTCCCGTTGTGACGGACGAACACCGAGCCCTGTGAGCCCACCGCGAGCGCCGCGCCCGACGCGGGGACGTGCACGCCAGCGAGTCTCGGCGCGCCGTCGAGCTCGACCTGTCGCCACTCGCTTCCGCTGTTCTCGAGGAGGATTCCCGAGGCGTTGCCGCCGACGGCGACGCGCAGAGCACCCGCGCCGTGCACGGTGAAGAGCGGCCCGCGCGCCGTCGTGGGGATCGCGACCTGAGACCACGCGGTGCCGTTGTAGTGGAGCGTCGTGCCGTTGCTCCCGACCACCCACGCGTCGTTCGCGGCGTTGCCCCAGACCTTGTAGAGAATCACCTGCGACCCGAGGCCGCTCGGGATGGTCTCGTTGGTCCACGCGGTGCCGTTGTAGTGCCAGAGGACTCCGCTCGACGCGTTGACGTCGCCGCCGACGGCCCACACGTCATTCGGTGAAGCGCCCCAGACGCCGAAGAGCGTCGCGTTGCCCGGCGTGGTCATGCGCTCGGCGCGGTTGGTCGTGGGGTCGTAGCGGAGCGCGGTGCCTCCGGTGCCCACCATGAAGACCGCGTTGGGCGCGACGCCGTGGACCCACCAGAGCGTGCCGTCGCGGAGCCCGGTGTTGAGCCGCGACCAGCGCTGACCGTTGAAGTGAAGCGCGTAGGGGCCGCTGCCGTCGAGCGCGTCGCCGCCCACCACGTAGACGTTCTGCGCGGATGTGCCCCAGACCGAGAGCGCGGCGCCGGGGAGACCTGACAGCATGGTCTGCCACGCGAAGGTCGGCGGCGGGTCGTCGGCGCAACCGGGCACACCGGAGCTCGTCACCGCGAGCGCGAACATCGCGGCCGCGGACCTTGAAAGAAGACGTTTCATCGTCGTGGATCGAATCACTGTGGCACCTTCTCAAAGCGATGACGGAGTGCAGCCACCGTTCCAGCCCGAGACCACTCCCGGTACGGGCTCCGAGCGCGCATCGTAGAGAAGCGCCGCGAGGAACCGCAATCCCCCGCGCGGGTTTCTTCGCTGCGATTCTGTCGCTCTCCCTCTGCGGTCCTTCGGCGCGGGCGAACGGACGCTTTCCGAGCGCGCAGTACGTCGTCGTCGGGGCAGGGCGTCGCGACGACCTCATCGCCGTGAGGACGACCTTCGGCCTCGTGGTGAGCGACGACGGGGGGCAGCGCTTCCGCTTCCTCTGCGAAGAGGCTTTCGAATACCGAGATGGCGTCGACCCGTCGCTCGCGTGGACGGCCCGCGGCGCGCTCCTCGTCGGCGTCGAAGACGGGCTCATGGCCTCGGCCACGCTGTGCGATCCGATGCGTCGCCGCGACCTCGACGGGCAGTACGTCGCCGACCTCACCACCGACCCCGCGGGCGCCGTCGTGCTCGCCGCGCTGCGCTCTCGCGACGTCGTCCCCGCGATGCGCGTCGCGCGATCGAGCAACGGCGGAGATACCTTCGAAGTGTCTCGCGAGGCGATCGCCTCGATGGCGCCGCTCACCGTCGACCTCGCGCCGTCCGACGCGATGCGCGCCTACGCCACGGGCCTCGCAGACCCCAACGCGACGCGCGCGCCCGCGATGCTTCGAAGCGACGACGGCGGTCTGACGTGGACGCGGACCCGCGCGGTGTTTCCAGGCGTTCTCGACGCGTACGTGGCGGGCGTCGACCCGACGCGCGCGGACCGTGTCTACGTGCGCGGACGGCTGCGAGGGAGCGACGACGGCGGCCTCGAAAATGGCAGCGCGCTCTACGTGAGCGACGACGGCGCGGAGAGCTTTCGCGAGCTCGCGCGCACGGTCGGTCCGATGGCGGGCTTCGCGCTCTCCGATGACGGATCGCGCGTGTGGATCGGCGGTCCTGACGCGCGCGACGGGCTGCAATTCAGTGAAGGTGGAGGGGCCTTTCGACGGGTCTCTCGCGACGGGGTGCAGTGCCTCCGGTGGCACGCGGGGGCGCTCTATCTCTGCGATGTTCTGGGTGCGGGCGGCGCGGTGCTCTCTCGCAGTCGTGGTGACGGGTCGACGCGTGAGGCGCTCGTGCGCGTCGAGGGGATTCTCCCGCCGCCTCCGTCGTGCGCCGCGGGCTCTGCGGTGAGCGGGTTCTGCGCCGATCGCTGGGTGGCCGTGCGGCAGGGCGTGCTCGCGCAGCTTCGCGATGGCGGTGTTGATGTGGTGAGCGACGTTCCGCGCGATGTCGCGATCGACGCGACGGTCGCGGCGCCGCCGGGGGGCGGCGGTTGCGGCGCGTGTGACGTGAAGTCGGGGACTCGCTCTGGTGCGCTCTGGTCGCTCGTGGTGACGGCCATCGCGGTGATGCGGAACCGACGGCGGCGCGCTTGACGTGACCGTCGCCGTGCGCGCAACGTCGCGCGCCATGAACGCACTGCCCTCAGTGACCATCGTCGGCGGAGGACTCGCCGGCGCAGAGGCCGCGTGGCAGCTCGCGTCGCGCGGGATCTCCGTCGTGCTCCGCGAGCAGAAGCCCTCGCGACGGACGCCCGCGCAGACCGGCGACGGACTCGCCGAGCTCGTGTGCTCGAACTCCCTCCGCGGCGCCGCGCTCGGCAACGCCGTGGGGCTCTTGAAAGAGGAGCTCCGTCGCGGCGGATCGCTGATCCTCACGGCGGCGGACCTCACGAAGGTCCCCGCGGGCGGCGCGCTCGCGGTCGATCGCGAGTCGTTCAGCGCGACGGTCACCGCGGCCATCGACGCGCACCCTCGCATCACGCGCGTTCACGGAGAGGTCACCGAGATCCCCGCGGAGCGTCCGCTCATTCTCGCGACGGGTCCGCTCACGGGCGACGCGCTCGCGACGGACCTCGCGCGCGTCGTGGGCGCCGAGCACCTCGCGTACTACGACGCCATCGCGCCCATCGTGGCGACGGACTCCATCGACATGGCGAGGGTGTTTCGTCAGTCGCGCTACGACAAGGGCGGCGACGACGCCTACCTCAACTGCCCGATGGACCGCGACGCGTACCACGCCTTCGTCGCGGCCATGCTCGCGGCCGAGAAGGTGAAGCCGCGGGAGTTCGAAGAGGCCCGGTATTTCGAGGGCTGTCTGCCCGTCGAGGTGATGGCCGAGCGCGGCGTCGAGACGCTCGCGCACGGCCCGATGAAGCCCGTGGGGCTCGTCGATCCGCGCACGGGGAAGACGCCCTACGCCGTGGTGCAGCTCCGTCAGGAGGACCACGCGGCGACGGCCTACAACCTCGTGGGCTTTCAGACGCGGATGACGTACCCCGCGCAGGCGGCGGTGTTTCGGATGATCCCGGGCCTCGAGTCCGCGGAGTTCATGCGCTTCGGCTCGGTGCATCGGAACACCTTCGTAAACAGCCCGCGGATGCTCACGGAGGAGCTCGAGCTGAAGGCGCTGCCGGGGGTGTTTCTCGCGGGGCAGATCACGGGCGTCGAGGGCTACGTCGAGAGCGCCGCGTGCGGCTTCGTGTGCGCGCTCATGCTCGCGCAGAGGCTCCGCGGAGAAGACGTGACGCCGCCGCCGCTCACGACCGCGCTCGGGGGCCTGCTCGGTCACCTGCGCACGGAGCGTAAAGACTTTCAGCCGAGCAACATCACGTGGGCGCACGTCGCGCCGTGGGAGCCTCCCGCGGGGACGAAGCGTCGGCCCGCGAAGCGAGACAAGTACGAGCTCATGGCGGCGCGGGCGATCGAGCACTTCGACGCGTGGCTCCCGTCGGTGACCCGCGGCGTCGAGCGCTCGGAGGTCGTCGCGCGTCGCGTGGGCGTGACGGCGGCGCCCGTGGCGGTCTGTGCGGAAGGGTGAAACCATGAGCTCCCCCGCGCGCGTTCGTACGTCGGTCACCCAGCGCTGAACACACAGAGGAGCGAGGCCATGCAGAACCCCTATCAGCACCCTTCGAGCGGCCCGACGGCGTGGGTTCCTCCGCCCGGTCACAACCCTTCGGGGTACGGGCAGGGCTACGGCTACGACCCTCGCAGCGCCGAGATCGCGCGCCTCGCCGAAGAGACGCGCACGTGGACCATCGTCGCCGCGATCGGGTGGTTCGTGGGCTTCATGTGGGTGCTCGGTCCGCTCGCGTGGTACCAGGCCGTGCGCATCGGCGACGCCTACGCCGCGCTCGGCGTGACGCCGCCGCAGGAGCAGCGAACCCTGCGGCTCATCGGGATGATCACCTCGATCCTCTCGGTGGTCTTCGTGGTGTTCGGCGTGGTGGCGGTGGCGATGTACGCGGGCTTCTTCCTCATGGCCGCGCGCCGCTGACGTCGCCGTTTTCTCGCGTCGCGTCCCCCGCGGCGTGATGCTCTGCCTCCGTGGAACTCCTCCGCCTCAGCGCCAACGTCGTCGACTTCGGCACCTACCTCGAGCACGAGCAGCGGGCCTCGCCGCGCACCGTGGAGCACTACCTCCGCGACCTCGACGCGCTGCTCTCGTTCGTGCGCGCGCGCGTCGGCCACGACGACCCGACGCTCACCGACGTGACGCTCCCGCTGCTCCGGGGGTGGCTCGCGGAGCGCTCGAAGAAGCGGGGCTCCGCGACCATCTCGCGCAACGTGTCGACGGTGCGGTCGTTCTTCAAATGGGCGCGCCACGTAGGGCGAATCACCGATGATCCGACCGCGCAGCTCCGCGCGCCGAAGATCCGCAAGGGCCTGCCCGACACGCTCTCGGTGCCCGACGCGGGGCGGCTCATGGCGGCGCCCGGCGAGCGACGATCGTCGACGGAGCGGAAGTTCGACGTCGATCGCAGGCACATCCTCGCGGTGCGCGATCGGTGCCTCCTCGAAGTGATCTACGGCGCGGGGCTGCGCGTGAGCGAGGCGGTGGGTCTCGACCTCAACGACGTCTCCGCGGGCATCGCGCGGGTGCGTGGAAAGGGCTCAAAAGAGCGCGTGGTTCCGCTTGGGACGCAGGCCATCGCGGCCTTCGGCGCGTGGTGCGCGGAGCGCGTTCGCATGGCCGACGCGAAGACGGGGCACCTCGATCCGCAGGCGGTGTTCATCGGGCGCGCGGGCAAGCGGGTGACCGTGCGCCAGGTGCAGTACCTCGTGGCCGAGTACGGCGAGCTCGCGACGGGGGCGCCGGGGGTGCATCCGCATCAGCTCCGTCACGCGTGCGCGACGCACCTGCTCGACGCGGGGGCGGATCTTCGAATGATCCAGGAGCTTCTCGGGCACGCGAGCCTCTCGACGACGCAGCGCTACACGCACGTCTCGATCGACCACGTGATGAAGGTGTATGACGGGGCGCACCCGCTCGCGAAGCCGAGGGCGGGCGCGAAGGAGTGACCGCGATGCGCGCGCTGCTGATCTCGATGATGCTGTTGATGGCGCTCTCCGCGTGCAGCTCGACGCAGCGCGCCGGGTTGCAGTGCAGGCCGCGCTCGGAGCTTCACTGTCTGACGCCGGTCGCGTGCGAGATGGATCGCACGCTCGGCTGCGAGGTGTGCCGCTGCTCCGACGTGCCGTACACGCCGAGCTCGGGCGGAAGGTGAGCGACTCGACGCTTCGCTGCGTCGCGTACACTCGCGGCCGCGATGACCACCGCTCACGTTGACGTGTTCGGCGCCGCGAAGACCGACCTGCTCGCGCGCTTCGAACTCACGGCCGAAGACTTCGAAGCGCGCGGCGGGCGATACCCCGCGTGGACGCTGCTGCTCCTCCCGGCGTTCGGGCACGAGCTCTTTCTCCGCGCGTCGATGGAGGAGGGAGGGCCCGAGGTGCGCCTCGTCACGCTCCAGACCAACATCGGGCACTGGCTCGGGTTCACGCTCGAGGATCACCTCCGCGCGTCGATCCGTAAGGACCCGAGGCCGCCGGCCGGTGTGCTCCATGACGCGAGGGAGCGCTGCGACGACGACCGATGGGCGCGCTTCTTCGAGGCGATGACCGCGCTCGACGCGCCGTCGCTCGGTGACGTGAAGCAGCTCGGCCTCGACGGCTGCTACGGCTTCGCGACGGCCGTCGAGTCACCCTCGCGGCGAGGCGCGTTCGAGGCGTGGAGCCCTCGTGACGGGAGCCCGCAAGCGCGCTTCTGGGACGCGATGCTCGGTCTCGCGCGGCAGACGCTCCTCGACGAGCGGAGCCAGCGGACGCTCGATCTCGTGGGCGGCGACGCGGTCTCGCGCATCGAGGGAGACACGCCCATCCTTCGCGTGGGGAGGGTGCTCTACGATCGTTCGGTGAAGTCGCTCCAGGCGCTGCTCGATGGGCTCGGCGGTCGTCGCGCGGTGGTTGATCTCCGCCCGCTCGCGCCGTGTGGACCGGGCGCGCGGAGGGGACTCTCCGACGTGCGGTGGCCCGAGGAGGTGCTGTGGGTGGTTCCGCCCGAGCTGAGCGAGCTCGTGACGCCGATGCTCGATGCGAACCGCTGCGTCGCGTCGCTCGACGAGGCGTGGGCGCGGCTCCGCGCGTGACCTATACGCGCGACGGGGCCCTTGACGAAACCCCATCGGAGAAGGCTTCATCGCCTCAATGAGCGAACAGCTGAGACCGTGCCATGGGTGCTCGCGCCACGTCCGCGGGGACGCATCGAACTGCCCCTTCTGCGGCGCCGTGGTGAGCGCCTCGGGCGCCGCGTGGGGGCGCGTGGGGGCGGGCGTTCTGCTCGCGATGGCCGCGAGCGCCGCGCTCCACGCGTGCTACGGGGCGCCGTCGCCGTGCCGCACGGACGGCGGGTGCGACTACGACCGCGACGCGGCGGTCGACGGCGGCGGCGACGGTTCATCCGACGCGTCGACCGATCGCTGACCCGATTCGAATGAGAGGAAGGGCCGCGCGGCCTGACCGACGATTCCCGTCGGCCACGACTCGATGCCGTGGAAGCCGAGGCGCGAGGGCGCGTGGTCGGGGACGTACGCGGTGCCGAAGAGCCAGTCCCACACGGCGAGGTTGATGCCGAAGTTGCGATCGGTGGGTCCCGCCTCGGGGTGCGCGTGATGCCACACGTGCATCTCGGGGCTGTTGATCACATAGCGCAGCGGGCCGATGCGGACGCGCAGGTTGGCGTGGTTGAAATGACCGATCGCGGTGCCCACGACGGCGAGCGCGAAGAGGACGTCTCCGCGGAACCCGAGCATCGCGAGCGGGACGTAGAGCAGCCCGTCGTAGATGAGCGCCTCGGCGAAGTGAAAGCGCATGCTCCCGAGCCAGTCCATCTGTTCGATGGAGTGGTGCACCTTGTGGAACTCCCACAGCCGCGGCACCCGATGGAGCAGGTTGTGGATCAGCCACTTGAGCAGGTCGATCACCACGAGCGCGACGACGAACTGCGCGACGGGCGAGAGGCTCGCGGCGGCGCGGGCGTGGAGGGCTGACTGCGCGCCGAGCCTCGCGGCGGTGTCTTCGAGCGCGCGCGTCACGGGCGCCGTCGCGTACGCGAGGATCAGCCCGAGGAAGTGTCCGTTGAAGACCACGTAGAGGAGGTCTGTGACGACGCCGCGGCGGAGGATCCCGGGGTCGGGGCGGCGCGGCGCCAGGCGTTCGAGCGCGACGAACACGGCGGAGATCGCCGCGAGCCAGAGTGCGTACGACATCGGGGGGTGGGCCTTTCGTCAGCCGCGCGATGCGGCGGGCGGCGAGGCGGGCGCGAGGGCCGCGCGCGCGATGCGAGCGAGCGCGTAGAGGAGCACCAGCCACGGGGCGCCGTGCATCACGAGGTCGAACACGTCGATGGGCTGCGTGAGCGTCCCGTGGGCGATGTTCATGATCTGCTTATAGATGTGCGGGTGGGGGACGAAGGGCGCGAGGCCGAGCGTGAGCGAGCCGAAGACGCCGAGCCTGAGGAGGTCGCCGTGCGCGTTCGCAGCGTCTCTCCAGCGCGAGGAGGTGATGGGTGTGGGCATTGTGTTGGCGCGGGCGGCGATGGGACGCGCCCGACGTGAGGTGTGAGCCAGCGAGGCGGGAGATGGAGTCGCGCGGGTCTACGGGCGCGTGGCGCGCACGATCCAGATCGCGGCGCCGAGGGCGATGCCGTCGGCGGTTTGATACGGCGCGAGGGCGGCGCGTACGGCCGCGCGGACCTCGTCGACGCGCTCGACGGACTGCTCACGGAGGAGCGCCGCGGTGGGCCCGATCTGGAGCGCGAAGTCGACGGTGGCGTCGAGGTCGCTGCCTCCGCCGAGGAGGAGCTTCGGGTTGTCGGCCTCGATGCTGATGTCGGCGAAGCCCGCGGCGGAGAGCACGGACGTGAGCCGCTCGCGGTCGGCGAGCGAGAAGGGCCCCGGCGTGCCGGGGGCGGGCGGCGTAGGCGCCTCGAGGAAGGGCAGCGCGGCCATCATGGGGACGGTGACCCAGGCGTTCTCCTTCGCGTTGCGCCAGCAGACGAAGGTGATCACGCCGCGGGGCTTGAGGGCGCGGCGGAGGTTCGCGAAGGCCGCGACGGGGTCGGCGAAGAACATCACGCCGAAGCGCGAGAAGACCGCGTCGAAGGAGCTCTCTTCGAACGCGAAGGTCTGCGCGTCGGCCTGCACGAAGCGGACGTTCGCGATGGCCGCGTCGGCCGCGCGCTCGATGGCGCGCGCGAGGAGCGGCCCCGAGATGTCGACGCCCGTCACGGCCCCGCTCGTGGCGAGGCGCTGCGCGAGCTCGATCGTGGTGGAGCCGCAGCCGCAGCCCACGTCGAGCACGCGCGCGTCGGAGGGGAGGGTGAGGCGCTCCATCGCGGAGAGGCCGACGGGGTCGAGCTGCGCGTCGAGTCGGCCCTGGAGCGCGGCCCATCGGGGGCCGTTGATCTCGTTCCAGTGACGGATCTGCTCGGCGTTGGGGGAGGTGGGGTCGGTCATGTCGGCGCGATGATGTCACGGCTCAACGCGCGGGGGGGGGACGCTCGTCTCGCGTCTCTCGCGCGGTCCGACCGCGGCGACGCTCAGGCCGGTTCGCAGAGGTCTGAACGGATGATGAAGCGCACGCCCTCGGGGGCTTCGAGCGAGAAGCCCGCGCCGCGTCCGCGCACGACGTCGAGGGTGAGGCGCGTGTGCTTCCAGCGCTCGTACTGGTCGCCGCCGATCCAGAACTCGGCGCCGTCGATCACGCCGAGCAGCACGTCGCGCAGGCCGAGAAAGAACTCGCCCTTCGGGTAGCACATGGGCGCGCTGCCGTCGCAGCAGCCGCCCGACTGGTGAAACATCAGCTCTCCGTGCTTCGCGCGGAGGCGACGGATCATCGCGATCGCGGCCGCGGTGGCCTCGACGCCGGGCGGCGCAGCGGGCTGCATCGAGTCTCGTCCCTCGCGGATCAGAAGAAGCCCATGGGCTTGGGGTCGTAGCTCACGAGGATGTTCTTGGTCTGCTGGTAGTGGGCGAGCATCATCTTGTGGGTCTCGCGTCCGATGCCCGACTGCTTGTACCCGCCGAAGGCCGCGTGCGCGGGGTAGAGGTGGTAGCAGTTGGTCCACACGCGGCCCGCCTGGAGGGCGCGACCGGCGTTGTAGGCCGTGTGCGTGCTGCGGCTCCACACGCCCGCGCCGAGGCCGTAGAGCGAGTCGTTGGCGATGGCGATGGCGTCGTCGTAGTCGTTGAACGACGTGACCGAGACCACGGGGCCGAAGATCTCCTCCTGGAAGATGCGCATCTTGTTGTGGCCCTCGAAGACCGTGGGCTGCACGTAGTAGCCGCCCGCGAGGTCGCCCGACATCTCGGCGCGCGCGCCGCCGAGGCGGAGCTTCGCGCCCTCCTTCTTGCCGATGTCGATGTACGAGAGGATCTTCTCGAGCTGATCGTTCGAGGCCTGCGCGCCGACGCGCGTGCTCGTGTCGAGGGGGTCACCGGGGAAGGTCTCTCGCGTGCGCGCCACGGCGAGGTCGAGGAACTCGTTGTAGATCTTGCGATCGATGAGGGCGCGCGAGGGGCACGTGCAGACCTCGCCCTGGTTGAGCGCGAACATCGCGAAGCCTTCGAGGGCCTTCTGACGGAAGTCGTCGTCGGCGGCCATCACGTCGGCGAAGAAGATGTTGGGCGACTTGCCGCCGAGCTCCAGCGTCACGGGGATGATGTTCTCGGACGCGTACTGCATGATGAGCCGACCCGTGGTGGTCTCGCCGGTGAAGGCCACCTTGGCGATGCGGGGGCTCTGCGCGAGGGGCTTGCCGGCCTCGATGCCGAAGCCGTTGACCACGTTGACCACGCCGGGCGGGAGCGCCTTCGAAGCGAGCTCGGCCCAGAGCATGATGGTCGCGGGGGTCTGCTCGGCGGGCTTGAGCACCACGCAGTTGCCCGCGGCGATGGCGGGGGCGAGCTTCCACGCGGCCATGAGGAGCGGGAAGTTCCACGGGATGATCTGCCCGACGACGCCGAGGGGTTCTTTGAAGTGGTACGCGACGGTGGTCGGGTCGAGCTCGGCGAGGGAGCCCTCCTCCGCGCGCAGGCAGCCCGCGAACTAGCGGAAGTGATCGATCGCGAGGGGGAGGTCCGCCGCGAGCGTCTCGCGCACGGGCTTGCCGTTGTCCCACGCCTCCGAGACCGCGAGCATCTCGAGGTTCTGCTCCATGAGATCTGCGATCTGGTTGAGGGCCTTCGCGCGGTCGGCCACGGAGGTCTTCGCCCACCGCGTCTTCGCGCCGTGCGCCGCGTTGAGCGCGAGCTCGATGTCCTCCGCCGTCGAGCGGGCCACCTCGGTGAACGGGCGCCCCGTCACGGGCGTGATGTTCTCGAAGTACTGGCCCTTCACGGGCTTGACGTATTCGCCGCCGATGAAGTTGTCGTAGCGCGTGCGGTACTGAACCTTGGAGCCGGGCGTGTTGGGCGAGTCGTAGCGCATCGTCGTGTCTCCGTGTCGTCGTCGTGGCCGTGAGTGGGAGGGGAGCGAGGTCGTCGCTGTCTCGCCCGCGGTGTCGCAGGCGTCGGGGCGACGTGGCCGCTCCCCGGTGCACGGCGCAGACCGCGCTGGAATCCCCGCGAACGACGTTTCGCTGCGCCGCGTCGTGGAGCGAAACGCAACAGTCGGTGACGCGAAACAGGGCGCGCGACATGCGCTTGTTTCCAGGCGAATGCGGCCTGATGCTCGCCTTGATGGAGCCCCTCGTTCTCGACGACGTGCCCGAGTCGCTCTGGCTCGACTTTCAGTCTGGCGGCGGGCGCTCGCTGGTGCCGCTCCACGCGACGCACGTGCTCGATCGATGGTCGCGCGCGCGCAGCCTCGGGGCGCCCACGGACGGCGGAGTTGACGACGAATGCATCGAGCGAGGGCCGTCGCTGCGGGCTCGCGTCGAGCGCCTCGAGCCGCTCCTCGTCGACGGCGTGGGGCTCCTCGAGAACGCGGCGTCTGCGGTGTCGGAGCGCAACTTCCTCCTGCTGCTCGCCGACGCCGAGGGCGTGGTGGTGCACACCGCCGGCGGTGGAGGCTTCGCCGACGACGCCCGCCGCGTGCGGCTCATCGAGGGCGCCCACTGGAGCGAGCCCGCGCGTGGCACCAACGCCATCGGCACCGCGCTCTCTGAGTGCAAGGCCACGGTGGTGCGAGGGCGGGCGCACTTCGGCCGACGCTTTCATCAGCTCGTCTGCTCGGCTGCGCCGGTGCGCGGCGTCGACGGGCGCGTGGTCGGCGTGGTCGACGCGACGTCGCTCCTCGGGGCTTCGGATGTCGACGTGGGCTTCGTGGTGCGCACCACGGCGCGCGCGCTCGAAGAGGTGCTGCGCATCCGCGCGTTCGCGTCGGTGGGCGCCGCCGTGGCCGAGACGCTCGCCCGCGCGCTCGATCGCATCGCGTGCCCCGCGCTGCTCGTCGAGGCTTCGGGGCGTGTCGGCAGGGTGAACGGCGCCGCGCGATCTGCGCTCGGCGTCGCCCCGGGACACGCCGCGCACGCGGCCCTCGGGATGAAGTGGGAGGCGCTTCGTGACGAGGCGCTCCGCGGCGGCAGCGGGCGCGCGGTGGAGCTCGGCCGACAGACCTGGCAGCTCTGCGCGGAGCCCATCGCGTCGCGCGACGGCGCGGTGCTCGCGGTGATGGTGCTGCTCGAGCGCTCCGCGAGCGTGGGGCGCGCGATCGGCGTGAAGGCCCGCGAGGTGGTGAGCAGTTCGGGTGATGCGTTCGCGGCTCTCTATGCGGAAGATCCCGCGGTGCGAGAGGCCATCGTCCGCGCGCGCCGCTTCGCGCCCACGGAGGTCCCCGTGGTGCTCCTCGGCGAGACGGGCTCGGGCAAGGAGCTCATGGCGCAGGCCATTCACGCCGCGAGTCGCAGGGCCGCGGAGCCCTTCGTCGCGATGAACTGCGGAGCGATCGCGCCGCAGCTCCTCGAGGCCGAGCTCTTCGGCGCGGGGCCGCACGCGTTCACCGGCGCCGATCCGCGCGGGCGACGCGGGCTCATCGAGGCCGCGCACGGGGGGACGCTCTTTCTCGACGAGGTGGCCGAGATGCCCACGGCCATGCAGGCCGCGCTGCTTCGCGTGCTCGAGAGCGGCGACCTTCGGCGCGTGGGCGAGGTGCAGTCGCGCCGCGTGAGCGTGCGGCTCGTGTGCGCGACGTGCCGCGATCTTCAGGCCCTCGTGGCCGAGGGGCGCTTTCGAAGCGACCTCTACTACCGCCTCCGCGGCGTGTCTCTGACGCTCCCTCCGCTGCGTGCGCGCAGCGACCTCGGCGGGCTCGCGCGGCACCTCCTCGCGCGCCTCGACGCGCGCGCCTCGCTCGACGATGACGCCGTGGAGGCGCTCGCGTCACACCCGTGGCCGGGCAACATCCGCGAGCTCCGCAGCACGCTCGAGGTGGCCCTCGCGCTCACCGACGACGGCGTGATCCGCGCGGAGCACGTGCCGCTCGAAGCCGTGCGCGCCGAGGCGACGGACGCGTCGAGCCCGCTGGTGGAGGTCGAGGGCTCGGTGGTGCGTCGGGTGCTCAGCGAGGTGGCGGGCAACGTGAGCGCCGCGGCTCGAAGGCTCGGCGTCGCGCGCAGCACGCTCTACCGCATGATGCGTCGTCACGGGCTCGAGTAGCCGACGCGTTGTGACGCCTCCCGTGCGGTGACGCGATCCGTAGCGCGACGGCGACGCGATGCGGTAGACGTTGCTGCACGGAGGCGACGGGCGGCAATGCGACACGATGAGTACGTACGTCACGATGCGGTGGGGCTCGCGAGGCTGGTGCGCGACGGCGAGGTGAGCCCGAGGGAGCTCCTCGACTGCGCCCTCGCGCGCATCGACGCGGTGAATCCGAGGATCAACGCGGTGATCCATCGCTTCGACGAGCGCGCGCGGGCGCAGGCCGACGGACCGCTGCCTGACGGTCCGTTTCGCGGCGTGCCCTTTCTCGTGAAGGACCTCGACGGCGTGCTCGCCGACGCGCCGCTCGAGATGGGATGCCGCGCGCTCAAGGGCTACCGCGCCCCGAGGGACAGCGAGCTCTTCGCGCGCTATCGCCGCGCGGGCGTGGTCTTCGCGGGCAAGACCAACACGCCCGAGTTCGGCATCCTCGCGATCACCGAGCCCGAGCTCCACGGCGCCACGCGCAACCCGTGGAACACCGATCACATCCCCGGCGGATCGAGCGGCGGATCGGCCGCGGCCGTGGCTGCGGGGATCGTTCCTGTGGCGCACGGCGGTGACGGCGGAGGATCGATTCGAATCCCCGCGTCGGCGTGCGGGCTCTTCGGGCTCAAGCCCACGCGCGGGCGCATGCCGCTCGGACCCGACGCGGGCGAGGGGTGGCACGGCCTCGTGGCGCCGCACGTGCTCACGCGCACGGTGCGAGACAGCGCTGCGTTTCTCGACGCGACGCGCGGTGTCGACCTCGGCGCGCCCTACGCCGAGCCTCTCTTCGAAGGGAGCTTTCTCGACGCCGCGGGCCGCACGCCGGGCAAGCTGCGCGTGGCCTTCACGGCGCG